>JANQKH010000137.1 GCA_028281215.1 Phycisphaeraceae bacterium
TTGTCACACCGCTGGAAGACAGCCCCGCGTGGAAATCAGGCGTGCTCGCCGGCGACATCGTGCTGGAAATCAACGGGAAAGACACCGAAGGCATCACCACAGCCGAAGCGATCAGCCAACTGACCGGCGAAGAAGGCACGAACGTGACCATCAAGGTCCGTCACCTGACCGGCAAGGAACAAAAGATCACGATCACCCGCGCTCGCATCAAGGTGCCCACCGTCAAAGGCGTCATGAAGAAAGACGACAACTCATGGGACTTCATGCTCGATCGCAAAAACAAGATCGGCTACATCCGGTTGACGCAGTTCACTGACCAATCGATCCGCAAACTTCAGGCGGCGATGAAAAAACTCAGCGATGAAAACTTCAAAGGTCTCGTGCTGGACTTGCGTTTCAATCCCGGCGGCCTGCTCGACTCAGCCGTCAAAGTGTCGGACATGTTCCTTGACGGCAACCAGAAGATCGTCTCGGTGCGCGGCCGATCCAGCCGCGACCGGTCCTTCAGTTCCACCGCGAACACGCCTTACAAGGATCTGCCGCTGGTGGTGATGATCAACGGTTCCAGCGCGTCGGCTTCCGAAATCGTTTCCGGCGCCTTGAAAGACAACGACCGCGCCAAGGTTCTCGGCACGCGCAGCTTCGGCAAAGGCAGTGTGCAACAGGTGAAGATGCTGGAAAGCGGCCTCGGCGCGCTTAAGGTCACCAACGCCCTGTATTACCTGCCCAGCGGACGCAACATCCATCGCAAGGAAGAGAGCGAAACGTGGGGTGTGGACCCGCACGATGGTTACTTCGTTGACATGACCGACGAACAAGTGACCAAGATGCTCGAGATTCGCCGTGACCCGGCCATCAACCACGAAGTGCCCGACGATGTAACCCCCGAGTGGCTCGAAAAAGAAACCGCCGACCTTCAACTGGCCGCGGCGCTCAAAGCCCTGCAAGGCAAACTGGCGACCGGCGAATGGCCGGCTGTCGGCGGCAAGGGCATCGCCGAACTGACCCGCTCCCGTGAAATCGACCGCCTGCGAAAACTGCGCGAGTCGATCAACGAACGCCTCTCCGAAATCGACAAACGCATCGAAAAGCTCGGCAAGGGTGAAGACCCCGACGCCGATGACAAAGATGCGGACGACAAGGATGCCGACGCGAACGAAAACGACGCCGACAAGCAGAACGACGGCAAATGACCTTCATCCTCGGCATCGAATCGAGTTGTGATGAAACTGCGGCGGCTGTGGTCGAAGACGGCATGTACGTCCGCTCGAACATCATCGCGTCGCAGCATGAATTGCATGAGCGGTACGGCGGCGTTGTGCCGGAGATTGCCAGCCGGGCGCACCTCGAACGCGTCACGCCCGTGCTGCACGAATCGCTGAACACTGCGGGCGTCACCCTCAATCAGCTCGATGCGATCGCCGTCGGCAACCGCCCCGGCCTGATCGGCTCACTCTTAGTTGGCGTCAACGCCGCCAAGGCGCTGGCGTGGGCGTTGGACAAACCCTTGATCGGCGTCGATCACGTTCGCGCGCACCTCTACGCAGGCACGATGTCACCGCAAAGCGAAGCCGCACAGAATGACGTCGCGTTGCCGGGCATCTACCCGGCGCTCGGCCTCGTCGTTTCCGGCGGACACACCAGTCTTTACACATTGCAATCGCCGCTCGACATGACCTTGCTCGGTCGCACCATTGATGACGCGGTCGGCGAAGCGTATGACAAGGCAGCGGTGATTTTGAACGTCGGTTATCCCGG
>JANQKH010000145.1 GCA_028281215.1 Phycisphaeraceae bacterium
GCCAATCGGCGACATCGAAATTACGCTGGAGCAGATCGACCGCGCCGAGAATGCCGGCGTCGGAACTGATTGCGGCGCCGAAGCTGAGCGTGCCAGGCCGTTCCACTTCCTTCACCTGGATGAGAACGTCGCGGTATTCATCGGTCGGATCACCGAGAATGGTGACGTTGGCCTGGTCAAAAATCGGCGATTCGCGCAACCGACGCTGTGTCAATTCAATGCCCTGGCGGTCAAAACGTCGACCGGGCCGCATGCCGCGGACTTCACGCAGAATCACGTTGTCTTTGGTGGTTTCATTGCCGCGGATTTCGATCTTGCCGACGAAGTGCGGCCGCGCCTCGCGGATCCGCAGGATCACGTCCACTTTCGGCGCGTTTTCATCGAAGATGCGGTCGATACCTTCGCGACCGTCCTGCCGGATCAAGCGCATGTCGATGTGCCCGAGTTTGCCATACATGTCGTAGACGGCTCTTTGGGATTGATCGATCCCGCGCTTGGTGTAGACATCCCCGATCTTCATCGCGATCTTTTCTTTGATCTGATTGGTCGAGAAAATCTGGTTGCCTTCCACTTCGATCGAATTGATCGTGTAAACCGGACCTTCCTGAATGCGGAAAACGACGGCGGCGTCTTTCTGGTCGGGCGAAATGTCCACACGCCGGCCAACTTCAGCATCAAGGTAACCACGATCGCGGTAGTAGTCACGAAGCAGGGCGACGTCGGTGTCCAACACCTCGCGGCTCAGATGCCCTTTGCGGAAAAAGAGAAAACTCGTCTCCGAACGGATCCGGCTTTTGAGCAGGTCGGTCGGAAAGACACGGTTGCCTTCGATCTTGATCTTACGCACGGTGACCAGCGGCCCTTCGCGCACCTTGTAAATCAGAATGCCGTTCTCGGCCAGCGTCTTTTCATCGATGGACACATCGACCTGGTAATAGCCGTTGTCTTCGTACTCACCCTTGACGCGCTGGATGCCTTTTTCGATGAGGAATTGATCCGCGCCGTCGCCGGCGCGCAGCGGCACCATGCCCGGCCGCCATCCGTTGGTGGAGTTGTAGCCGAGTATCTCCTGGTCACTGAACCGTTTGTTGCCGACGACGCGCACATCGGCGAGCAGTGGTTGTTCGTCCAACTCGAAGGTGACAATCACGGTGTTGTCATTCTGCCGGGCGACGCGCACCGTCACCGTACTGAACTGACCGAGTTGCGTGATGCGGCGAATGTCCTGCTCGGTGGTTTTCGGATCGTAAGGCTGACCTTTGGCCGTGCGAATTTGATTGCGTACGAGTTGTTCGCTGACGCGTTTGAGCCCTTCGATTTTCACCTCGGCGACCGGTCGATTGGCCAGATCCACCGGCTGGGCGCGGACCATCGCTGCGGTGTATCCAAGCAGGGCGGCGAACAGTGCGAAACACGTGAGTTTTGGCGAAAACAATGGATTACCCCTGTCGCGTGATCACGAGATGGAAGTGTAATGACTCGGCCGCGGAAGCGAAAGCGCTAACGTCCGTGATTGGGCGATTCAGCCATGGTATGAAGAGCATTGCGCATCCGGCGAATGATCGACGTTCATCGATCGCCGTTGCCGGGTTACTTCACCTTGACCAGTTCCACTTCAAAGATCAGCGTGGCGTTGGGGCCGATCTTCTCGCCGCTGCCGCGTTCGCCATAGGCCAGATCGCTGGGGATGAACAACTTCCACTTGGCGCCTTCATTCATCATGGTCAGGGCTTCGGTCCAGCCTTTGATCACGCCGTCGGCCTGGAACTCGGTGG
Source organism: Phycisphaeraceae bacterium (assembly GCA_028281215.1). Taxonomy (GTDB): domain Bacteria; phylum Planctomycetota; class Phycisphaerae; order Phycisphaerales; family Phycisphaeraceae; genus JANQKH01. Next base: position 1,776 of record JANQKH010000145.1, read on the forward strand.
TTGAGTCGCCGCGCGACTGGTCGAACACTGTGCCGTCGATCAACGTGCCTTTGTAACGCACTTCGACAGTGTCCGTCGACTTCGGTGTTTTGCCGGTGCCTTCCGTGAGCACCTGGTATTGCAGGCCTGACTCGGTGGTCTTGACGCCTTCTTTTTCACCGTTGGCTTTGAGGAACGCTTCGCCTTCGCGCTGGTTGAGCACAGCCTTGTTCGGCTCAACGATGTCCTTGCGCGACAGGTGAATCTTCTGATACTCACTGTCGGGAATGACGAAGTACCACGGCGCGAACCGTGCGTTCAGTTCGTCCACACGCTTTTTAGCATCCTCGATGGTCTGCTTGTAGTCGGCCTTGGCTTGTTCGTTCTGACGTCGCACGCGCAGGGCGTCCTGAACCCACGCTTGCCGGGCGATCTGCGCTTCGATGGCC
>JANQKH010000158.1 GCA_028281215.1 Phycisphaeraceae bacterium
GACTTAGATCGGCGACCGCCTTTTCGTCGCCATCCGGATCCGTCACGGTGACCGTTTGAATGATGGATGTCTCGCCGGCTTTCAACACGCCGTCCAGCAATGACGACGACAGATCGATGAGGAAGACCGTGCCGCTAGCGCCGTCGTCAAAAGTATCGTCAACGGTTGTATTCAACGGCTGGCCGTCAAACTCATCGGCCGGGGCAATAACCAGTAACACGGGCAGAATCAGATCAAACGTTTCAGTGTTGGTGATCTGCACGTCATACGACACCGTGCCGTCACCGCGATCGGCTCGTGGATTGGTGAATTCAATGTCGACAAACGGCGAGAAGAACGAAACGGCGATGAACGTCGAACGGATTTCAGCTCCCATGCTCAAGCCTTCGACGCTTTGAACGCTGGGACGCACACTCAACTCGTAGGTATCCGCATGCAACGCATCGAATATCAGCGTCACCGTTCGCGTCGTGCTGTTGTAGGTCACCTGTTGGATGAACTGTTCACCGGTCGCCTCACCGGTGAGCGTGTAGTTGTCCAGATTTAAGACCGAACTGGGATCATCGGGATTGCCGATCAACATCTCGCGATCAAACGTGATGGACAGCGAACCGCGAGGCAGCACCACGACAGCGTCATCGGGCGGATTCACCACCACGACGCGCGGCGGCAACGCGAGGGTGAGTACATCAATCTGATTGGTCTGGCTGATCAGGACGCGGCCGTCCGGCGCTGCCCGCACGATGTCGCCGCGCGTGCCTCCGCTGGCGATGACCACTTGCTGCAAGGTCACCAGGTCCACCATTACCAATTCACCGCCGATGATCGCCCCGGTACCCAACTCATCCGGCCGGCTATTGTTGCTGATAAACAACAAGCCGTCCGTCGGCGAACCGCTCGGCCCAAACGCCAACGAATCGACGGGCGAATCCAACTCAAGCACCAACTCGGCATTGCCCTTGGCGTCGAACCTGACGACCTGCCCGCGTTGCGGCCAGACCGCGCCCCAAAGCACATGCTCTCCGCCGGTCAATGCCGCGTCGGCCGGCTGGAACGCCAGATTGCCGACGCGCGTTTCGCTGAACAAGGAGAACTCACCCGTCGCCGGATCAAAGACATCCACACCGCGACTGCTGCTGACGTAGATCAAACCCGATGAAGGATCGATCGCGAGCGATTGCGTCAGCCCTTCGCCGAACTGCTCAAGAATCTCACCGGTGATCGGATCAAGCCGCAGCAACGGCCCGCCACCAGTGGTCGCCCAGATGTCGCCGTTCGCATCGAGCGCCAAGTCAAAGATCGGATGCGGCAAGGTGATCAACGGATCGCCCACGCCGTCGGCTGCACCTTCCAAACCGATGCGGAAAAGCGAACCGCGATTGACGCCACCGCTGGCGAGAATCGAACCATCATTCAGAACAAGAATCGACATCGGGCCGATCCCTGAGAAGCTCTGACCAATGCCCGTTGCAAAGGCACGACCGGCGAAGGGACGAATCACCTCGTCGAATTCACTTGCATTGAATGGTGGCGCGATATTGGGAATCTGTGCCTGCGCTTCGAGGAAGATCGGATTGGTAGACGGTTCAGGCGCCGGCGGCAGCGGATCACCCAAGTCCTGCTGTGTGGTGCTGAGAACGTCGGGCAACGTACCGAGATTCGGACTCGAACCATCATCAGGTGGCGCGATACCGGCGGGCGGCGATTCCTGATTGCCGGCCTGATCCGTCGCAAGTGCCAGGAATTCATACGTCTTGCCGGCTTCGCCTTCGAAGACGAACATGTTGTCCGTCGATTGGAGCAACAGAATCTCAAAGTCGCCGCCGTCCTCAGCCACGTAAACCGTGACGTGCGAGACGCCCGAGCCGCCTTCGTCATCTTCGGCTTGCCATTCGAGCAGGAAGTCCACACCGCTTGCCAGGGGTGTGACCAACAGATTCGTCGTCGGCGCGGCGGCGTCAATCGTGTTCACCAGCACCTGCGTGTCCTGCGGCGGCGCATTGTTAAACAAGACACGAGCGCTTGCCTCGATCAAATCACCCGTCACCACATCGCCCAACGGCCGCGTTGAATAGGTGACAAAACCCGTGCCTGCGCCGCTGGTATCATTCGGAGGAAGCAAGCCGATATCCGGATCGCTGACCACTTCACCCGTGTCGGGATCGATCGCCTGAATCACCCATGATGCCGTGTTTGTCTCAACATCGAGACCTGCGCTGATGCGAAGGATGAAGCCTTTCTCGACCGAGAAATCGAAGTCGCCGGTGAAAGCGCCGCGCGAGCTGGGCAGATTAACTTCAATGTCGCCAATTCGAATATCACCCAACCGGAACAGACGCGAATCGAGATCGTCATCCAGTTCCGCAATGACACGAATCTCGCCGACATGCTGTTGGGCAGCCGCGTCATGCTCGAAGAACACCGTGTAAGGCAGCGTCTGACCGACGGGAATAAACTGTTCATTCCCAAATCCAAACGGGCCGACCATGGTCGCAAGGCTTCCGATCCCGGCAGCGGCGCCGGAAAGGAAACTGGCGAAGCTCACCGGCTGAAGCGGCGCGCCCGGTGGGATGTCCAACCTTGCTTCACCAAACGGCACGAAGATTTCAAACGACTCAAAGTGCGTTTGGCGCGACGCGCCCAGATCAAACGGATCAAACGGCGGTGGACCACTGTTGCCAAGCAAATCCGGATCGTGGTTGTACCACTGCCGTACTAAATCGAACAACTCCAGCGGCGTAATGCTGCCGGGCGATCCGGCGAGGATGGCCTCGCCGCCCAGACCAGCCAGGATGCCCGTGGTCAACACGGACATCAGACTGATCACAAACGGATCTTCACGAATCGGCGGCGCTTCATCGACCGGCCGAATCAAACCTGATTCCTCCAAAGCCGCGAGGTACAACGACGACCACACCTCGGCATCCGACGCCAGCAGGAACAGCGCCAGCGGCGCATTGGAATCGGCGAGAATCGATTCCCTCAGGCGTAAAGCCTCCGCCGTCTGCTGCGCGATGAATTCATCCTGCGTCAGGGAAGTCGCAGAAGCAACAATGTGGAACTTGAATGCGATCTCCTCGTCTTCGATGCCTTCGAGCGCATCGGGATTGGCCGCGAGAATCTCAGCAAGGCCGCGGTAGATCTCAACGCTGAAAGTTGACCCGGCAAACTGTTGCGTCGCCAGATCAAACACGTAACCCGGCACGAGAATCTCACCACCCAAAAGGTTTGGCGTGTTCACATCAGAAACCAGACTGGCATACGGTATGTCATCCAACCGGCCGTCAACAGGCCCTTCCGGCGCGCCTCGCACGTTAGATGCGAAGGTCACAAACGGCAGATTGAACAGCACATTGTTAAGCCCCAGTTCAGGAATGCCGAACGTGAAGTACGTGATGGGCGTGTCCACGTTGGTGCGGCTGGTGACCGACACGCTGTAGAAACCGGTGGCGCCCGGCGCGAGCACACGCGGACCGCCCAAGCCAACCGTGGTAATCGGCTCCAATGCGCGCTCGATCAGGTAACGGTAAGGCACGGTGGCCATGTCGCCGTTGGGATTGATCACCACGACGTCGTACAAACCCTTCGGCGCATCAGTCAGATCGAAGATCGCCGTGATCTTCGTTGCGTCAACGACTTCAAACCGATCGGGTTCAATCTCGTTGATACCAGGTCGGACGAGTTTCACGATCGCGCCGGGTTTGAACTGAGCGCCGAGTATGGTGGTCGTGACGAATTTAGAATCACCGCCCACGTCCGGTATCACGTCAGCGATGTGGAACGGCAACACCCGTGCCAGCACGGTGACCGGCGTATTGGGCGCCGGCTCACTATGGCCGCGAATAAGCACAAAGTATTTGCCCGGCTCCGTGGTCGGAATCACGGCCATTTGATCCGGCGCCAGCGCCCCTTCATAGGCTGCGTCGAACACGATCCCGGTGGGCACATCGTCAAAACGAAGGAAAACTTCATTGGCGCCGCGACCGTCCGACGACGTTACGCTGACGATCAAGGTTTCACCGAGCCCGACCTCCACTTCAAACAATCGCTCCTGCCCGGTACTCAAAGTGGTGGCGAGGGCGACACCCAGTTGCAACTGCTCGACGGAGAGTTCAATCGTACCTTGCGACGGCGCACGGTTGTTCGCCTCGTTCAGTTCCTCAAACACCTCATTGAAAATGTCCGTTCGCACGATGACAAAGTATTCACCAGGTGCGGCCGGCGGCAGGTCCGCATCCAGTGTCTGCGTGTAGGATTCGCCAACCAGCAAGCCGCCGGCGGGTGCGTTGAACTGCTTGCTTCCGATGATCCTGTCATTGATATCCCATATCGCATCTTCTGAAAGGTAAAGCGAATCCGTCCATCGACCGGTAGCGGCGTTGGGACCATTGTTCGTCACGTTCCAGGAAATCGAAACCGTATCGCCAACCAGCGCCTGCGGAGGAATGATCACATTGGAAGGCTCAAGATCGGCTGGCGGCGGCAATTCGATGATCAACTGTTGCGCGCTGGCGGCGGCGTTGTTCGATTCAAACGGGCCTTCAAACACTCGGCCGCGGTTATCCAGAACTAGCGGGTCCGTCACCACGCTGACAAAGAACGCACCTGTTAAATCGGTCGGCGCTCGAAGCGTCAACGTGACTTCATAACTCTCACCCGGCAACAACAAGCCTTCATGCTCCTCAACCGCCAGGAACCGGTCGGCCCGACGATCCAACAACGTGTCGCGCGACAGGAACACCTGATCATCCCAGGCCGGCGTGCGGAACGATGTCGCCGCGGTGCCCACATTGGTCACTTCCCAGGTCACGTCAAACAACTGGCCGATGTTGACGCGTTCGGGAATGTCGATGCGCGTCACACGCAGATCCGGCGGCTCCGCTGGATCCACGGTCAATGCGATGCGAGCAATGTTGTTGCCTTCGTTGGCGAATTCCGGCACACGGGCGAACGCCGGATTAATCCCCAATTCACTACCGATGCCAGGTCCGTCCGGCGGCAATGGCCCAGTCACATTGGAATCCGTAAACACCAGGAGGAAGAAATCACCTGAAATACCATCCGGCAGCACCACATCCAGATCCACGTCATAGGACGCGCCGATATCCAAACCGCTGCGACGTCGGAACACGCCAAGCAATTGATCGGAGTTGTCCAGCGAGGTATCCGTCGAGAGGAAGACGCGATCGAACCATGAACCCTGTCGTGTCGCCCGCGTACCCTGGTTTTCGACCGTCCAAGACACAGTCATGGTGTCACCGGCCTTCGGCGTCACGGCCGGCGGCGTCAGATTCAGCGGCACAAGGTCCGGCTCGGTCAGAATGACTTCAAGCGGCGCGCTACCCTCATTGTTGCCCTGAATCTCAAACGCAGAATTTCGGAACGACGCCTTGCTTTTGAGGTTGCTGCCGGTCGCGCGATCGCTGTTACCACCAGCATTCGTGAACACATAGATGAAGAAATCGCCACCGATGCCTTGCGGCAATGTCAGTTCCACGATCTCGGTGTAGGAATCACCAGTGGCGAAGAGCGGATCATGATCGTGCACGACTTGGCCGATCCTTGTCGCCCTGCCGGGAATGAAGGTGGCGTCGGGCGAGATGAAGATTTCATCGCGCCAGTAATTGGTGCCATCCCAAACCGTCGCACCTTGATTCTGTACGGTGTATTCGATGATTGTCTCTTCGCCGGATTGCGCGGGCCCGTTGGTGACAACGGCGGTGACGATGAAGTCAGCCGGGCTGTTGGTCACGTTGGTTGGCGCGGCGAGCGTGTTGTTGGTTGTATCAGACTCCACAATTGGACCGGTTGAAACGATGATGAACGATCCCTCCGCGGCGGGAGTCAGTTCAACGGTCAAACTGGCGGTGTACGTTTCGCCCACTTCGAGCACGCCCGAGTGTTTGACCGTGCCCAGACCCAGCGCATCGTTCGTCGAATTCGGAGTTGTGGTCAGCGATACGCCGTCGGACCATTCGGACAATGACGTTGGTGCGGCGCCGTCGTTGATCACCGTCCAGTCAACAGTGAAAAGTTCGCCGCCGAAACCCACCGCCTGCGCGTTGACTTCAATCACGCGCAGATCCGCAAGCGGATTCGACAAGACCGTGATCGGACGGGCTTTGTAGTTGTTGTTGTCGATCTCGTTGGGATCGTCCGGGTTGATGTTGTCCGCCGTAGTGTCTTCAGTCACCGCGGTGGTTGGATTCGTCCATGGTGTGATGAAAACTTCGCCGCTGAAGTTGAACGGAATTTTCACCGAACGCGTGGCAGTAAAGGACTCGCCGACATCCAGCGAACCTGTGTGGGTGAACGTACCGAGCAGCAGGTCTTCAAGCCCGCCTGACGGATTGACCGGCGACGGCCGATTCCTGTCGCGCGTCAGCCAGATCGTTTCCGTCCAACTGTTCAGGTCGGTCTCGCCGGCGCCATGGTTGGTCACGGTGTACGACACATCGATCTGCTGGCCGGCAAACACCTGCGTCGGCGCCACGACATTGGAGAGAACCAGATCGGCGGGCGCCAATCCGATCACATCAACTTCCAACGCAAGATCGTTGTTGCCATCGTTGGGGAACTCGTCCACAGCATTGCCCGCATCCGTTCGCACAAGAATGAACGCGGTATCCCGGAACCGTCGCGGGATCACGAAACTCGCGGTGGTCGAACGATATTCTTCGCCCGGATTAAGCGCGGACCCGTTAGGCAACGTGGCGACGAGGATGTCGTCGCTGCTGATTTGGTTGTCCAGCGAGAGGAACACACGATCGACCCAGTTCGGCGTTGTCGTGGCCACCGTTCCCTGATTACGAACGATGAACTCCACCGCTGCTGTGCCCCCTGCCGACACCTGCGCCGGCCCGATGATCTGCGTGACCTGCAAGTCCGCGCGCGGCTTAAGCTGGATTTCCACTGTATCAGCATCAAGCAACACGTTGTTCCCCGTTGCTCCATTTTCAAACACCTGGCCGTCAATGTCTGTGGTGACTCGAATCTGGAAGAGACCTGACACATTGGTCGGCAGCGTGAATTGCTCCTGCCGCGTGTAGCTGGTGCCGGCCTGCAAGCCGGCACTGTCAGCCGTGAAGACAAACCGACCCAGTCGAATGATCTGGCCGCCGCCGCCGACCTCCACCAGTTCCACAAAGTCAGTCCAGACACCATTCGCGGACGCGAGGCCGTCGTTTCGGATCTGCCAGATCACATCGATCTTAGAACCGGATTCTACGGGTAGGTTCGGTCCGGTGATGTCCACCACCGTCAAGTCCGGTGAATCGGACTGCGTAATCTGAACGGCATTGGAGACGCGCGAATTGTTGCTGGCGAATACGAATTCAAACGGACCGGACGTAGTGACCTTGATGAAGAACTCACCTTCCAACCCATTCGGCAACGCGATATCGACATTGCGGTCGTAAAACGCATCGATATCCAGCGTGCCGATGTGCGTGAAGGTACCAAGCGATCGAACGAACCCCGTACCGTCCGAGTTGGCGACCAGATCGACCTGATCGACCCAGATGCCCGTATTGGTCGGGCCGATGGCGTTGGCGGGATTGTTGCGCACGCGCCACGAGACATTGATCGTTTCACCGGCCTCCGCGGCGGCGTCCGCATCCAGCTGCTCAACAATCAGATCGGAATAGAGTTGGGTGACGACGTCAAAGAAGCCGCCCAAGCGATCGGCATTGTTCGCCTCGAGACCATTCTCGAACACCTCCTGATCGCCGTCGGTCTGCACGAACAGAATGAACCGGCCCTGGAACGCAGGCGGCAATGTGATTTCATGGGACTCGGTGTAACTCGCACCCGGCGCCAGACCGCCGGTGTGGATGAACTCAGCCAGCAATTGATCGTCAGCGTCGCCAAAGATGTCGTTGCCTGAAATGAATATGCGATCGACCCACGAATCGTTGTTCGGCGGACCGGATTCGATGTTGGTCACCGTCCATTCAACAATCACCTTCGCGGGGTCACCGACCACAGTTGACGGCGCGACGACGTTAGACACTTCCAGGTCCGCGAACGGAGCCAACGCGATCGTGATGGCCGACGCGGCCACGTTGTTGCTTTCGCCGGCGGCTTCATTCACCTGAGCATCCGCGTCGGTGACCAACAGCAGGAATTTCACGCCGGACGCGTCGATCGGCAAGTCGAGATTAAGTTGGGCGACGTAGTTCGCAGACGGACCAAGCGGCCCCAACTCCACACGCTCGCCCAGCAGAATGTCCGTGCCCGGATCGAACAAGGCATCATCCGAGAGGAACACACGGTCAACCCATGGGCCGGTTGCACTCGCGCCGCCGGCATTCTCCACCGTCCATGAGATGTTGATCGCCTCACCACTGATCGCATTCAGCGGCGCGGCGTCAATCGTGGGCACAAGGTCCACGTGCTCAATGGCTATGGCATTCGAGACTGATTGGTTGTTGGAATCATCCGATTCAAATAACGCGTCGCCGTCGTCGGTCACAACGATGATGAACACATCCCCGTCGGGTTGATCGATCGGCACAACGACATTGACGCTCAGGTCATACGACCCGCCGGCCTCGACATCCACGTCGCGCGTCACGGCCGCCAATTCCGTCGCGCCGGACACGTCGCCGGTAGTAGACAAATAGATCCGATCAACCCAATCGGCAAACGCCAACCCACTGCCCTGGTTGGTGATCGTGAAGTTGATCTGAATCGGCCGAGCCGGTCCGTGATCTATCTGAACGAGGCCGTTTATCCGTT
>JANQKH010000250.1 GCA_028281215.1 Phycisphaeraceae bacterium
GTCGGCAACCCCGTCCGGCTCATCCAGTCTTCAGGTTACCCGCTCGAGCAGCACGACGACATGACAGGCGATGGCACGATTCTCGCCTAACGCGTCCACCTTTTCGTGTGTTTTGCCTTTGATATTCACATGCGACGGTTCGCAACGCAGCAGGGCGGCAAGGTTCGCCTGGATTGCCGCCTTGTGCGGGCTCATCTTCGGCCGTTGCAGGATCACTGTAATATCCATGTTGCCGATCGTGTAACCGGCGGCGCTCATGCAATTGACCGCTTCTTCGACAAACACGCGCGAGTCCGCGCCTTTCCATTCCGCGTCTGTATCGGGAAACAACTGGCCGATGTCATCCTGCCCGAGCGCACCGAGAATCGCGTCGGTGACCGCGTGGTACACCACATCGCCATCCGAGTGCGCATCACAACCGCGATCATGCTCGAACTTCACGCCGCCGACGATGAGATCGCAGCCTGGTTCAAGACGGTGAAGGTCGAAGCCGTGTCCGATGCGGGTTGGTTGGTCCGTTGATGCCATGCCAACATTCGGTCAATCCCGCGCAGGCGGGAATCCATCGATTTTGGGACGGTGACTGGCATTCGCGGATTCCCGCCGGCGCGGGAATGACGTGTCGCCAGACATGTAGTCAATCTTCGCTACTTAATCCCATACTCCTTGATCTTGCGATAAAACGTCCGCTCGGCGATGCCGAGCATTTCCGCGGCTTTGGCGCGGTTGCCGCCGGCGACGCGCAGGGCGTTGCGGATCGCCTGTTTTTCCAGTTGGTCCAGGGTCAGGCCGGTGGGCACGGTGGATGAGCCGCCTTCATCGCCGTCGCCGGAGTCGGTGGTGACTTCGTCCGGTAGGTGCCGCGGCTCCAGTTTGTCTTCGGCGAGCACCACGGCGTTGCGCACGACGGTGATCAACTGTCGCACGTTGCCCGGCCAGTGGTAACGCATCAGCATGGTGACCGTGTCTTCGCCGACCTGCGGCGCGTCTTTTTCAAATTCCTTCGCGTACCGATTCACGAAGTGTTGCACGAGATCGGGAATGTCCTCCCGCCGTTCGCGCAACGCGGGAATCTGCAACTGGACGCCGTTGATGCGAAAGAACAGATCCTCGCGGAATTCGCCCTTTTCCACGGCTTCTTGAAGGTTCTTGTTGGTCGCGGAGATCAGCCGAACATCGACATGCTTCGGCGCGTTGGCGCCGATGCGAACGACCTCGCCGCTTTCCAGGACGCGCAGCAATTTCGCCTGCATCGGCAGCGGCATGTCACCCACTTCATCGAGGAACAGCGTGCCTTTGTCGGCGTATTCAAAGCGGCCTTCGCGATCCTTCTCCGCGCCGGTGAATGCGCCCTTGACGTGGCCGAACAGTTCATCTTCCAGCGTGGATTCGTTCAATCCGGCGCAGTTGAGCGGAACAAATTTGCCGCCGCTGCGCTTGGAATTCTGATGAATGGCTTGCGCGACCAGTTCCTTGCCCGTGCCCGACTCGCCGGTGATGAGGATCGGCGTGGTCGTTGGCGCGAATTGTTTCATCGTCTTGAGCACGTGCCGCATGCCCGGCGACGTGCCGACGATGCCCTCGAAGCCGAACTGTTCATCGAGGCGTTGCTTCAGTTCGGTGTTCTCGCCCCGGAGCATGACGGTCTGAATCGCGCGCTGGGCGAGTGTGCGGAAGTTTTCCAGGTCGAGCGGTTTTTCGATGAAGTCATACGCGCCGCCGCGGATGGCGCCCTTGGCGGTCGGAACGTCGCCATGGGCCGTAACCATGATCGTCTCGGCATTCGGCTGTGTCTGCCGGGCGGTCTGGAGCACTTCCATGCCGTCCTCTTCGCCTTTCATTTTCAGGTCGGTGACGACGAGGTCGAACGTGCCGTGTTTGAGTTCGTCCTGCGCATTGTCGAGGTCGTACACGATGGTGCACACGTGACCAAGCCGGCGGAGGGCTTCGGCCATCACCTCGGCGTGATCTTCTTCGTCATCGACGACGAGAATCTGAGCGGCGATGTTTTCGATATCAGTACTCATCGTTCTGCTCGTAGGAGAAGAATCTTCGTCAGGTTGAGGCTTTGGGTCAAGCGGGCGTTTCGATTTGACAACTACAATAGCTGGCTATGTCTGATTCACTGGAAAAACCTCGGTTGTTTATGGACAGGGTGTATGCCATCTCCTATCGGCCCAGAATGTATACGCGTCATGGGGCCTTTTGGGAGTGTGTCGCGTACGTGGATGGTTTTGCCGCAGCAGTTGGTAGTCCAGTGCCCGAGTATTTCACTGCCACTGGATTTGGGCACGAGATGCGAGCGTTCCAAATCTGGCTAGCGAACAAATATGAAGTCGAGGAAATCAATTGGGCGGACTTACTCTTACAAGCCTGCGATGGTGACGAACTCCGGGCGATCGCGGCGTTGGGCCCACTCTTCAAATCCTTTTTGGAAGAGTCCGGTTGCTTGCCGGACGAATCGGCCGAGTAATGCCACCAATCTCAGACGCGATGGCCGAATGTCCCAAGGGGTTGTACGCTACCGCCCATGCGACCGCCGTTAGGCATACTGGAAGTGCGTGGGTTGACGATGTCCATGCTCGCGCTCGATGCGCTGGATAAGACTGCGAATTGCCGCGTGATTCAGTCCGAATTGAATGACCTCGGCGGTATCTGCCTCAAGGCGACGGGAACGGTTTCCGACCTCGAAGCGGGATTGGCATCCGCAAAGCAGCTGGTTGAACGTTTCAATGGTGATTGCGTGACTCACGTGATTGCGTCACCTTCCGACACGGCGTGGCCGGCGATTGAGGGGCCGGTGGAGTACACGCCATTGATGGAATGCAGTATTGTTTTCTTTCCCGACTATCAAGCGGCGGCACCTCAGGGCAATGCCGCCGAATCGGAGTCAATCGTGAGCGAATCAAACGACAATGTGGCCATCGGATTCATTGAAACACAAGGGTACACCGCAGTCATTGAAGCGATCGACACGGCGTGCAAGTCGGGCAACGTGCAGGTGCTCGGTCGGGAGAAACTGGGCGGCGGGTATATCACCGTGGTGATTCAAGGCGACGTCGCAGCGGTGAAGGCGGCAGTGGAAGCAGGCAAGGAGAAGGTCGGGGCGTTGGGCGTGTTGATCGCGGGGCATGTGATCGCGCGGCCGAGTGAAGGTGTGCGGGCGTTGTTGCCAAAGGGTGAGAAGTAGGTCCGGGCCTGCCCGGACTCTTGCCAATGTGCAACATCCCAGCTTTGTCCGGGCAGGCCCGGACCTACGTGAGGGCGCAACGAAAAAAAGCACCGGGCATTCGCCTCGGTGCTTGATTCGGGAGCATCGATCTTTGATCGACGGCTAACCAGTTTTGAGGTTTAGGCACTCGCGCGGGCCGGTTCGTCGTCCTGCTGGGCGGTGGCCTGCACGCTTTTGTGACGCGGTTTGGCGGTGCTCATGTCGGTGCGCGGGGCTTCCATCACCGGCAAACTGTGCAGCGCGCCCTTGGCGTCTTCGGGGTTGACGTTTTCGGTCAGTTC
>JANQKH010000273.1 GCA_028281215.1 Phycisphaeraceae bacterium
GACATTTGCGTGGTCGAACAGCCGGGCAGGGTGATAAAGATAAGCAGGCTGAACAGGAACGTGGCCGAAAATGGGATGAAACTTTTCATCGCGCCTCCATGCGCCAAGGTGGGTTACCGTCGTTGCTTCCATCCATGAAAGCGTGGTCTTGGTCGCCGCGTCGGATTCCAATCGTTCGCGGCGCAACGTAACGTCCCGGCAGAACCGGCACTTAACTCATTTCATCGGCCAGTGCCGCGCAAAAACATTCAAGATTTCGCATCGGCGTGCCGAACCCGCTTTTCGATCGGCGGTCCAGCGCGACGATCTGCTTCAGCATCCGTCCGGTTGAGCCGGCGCTCAGCCTGCGCAACACGTTGAAAAACATGTCGCGACGTGGGCCCCACAGTTTCATTTCCTTGGTGATTTGCCCATCACTGACGCGGTTTCGCTGCATCATCGCGGCGTGATGTAGTTTGCGAACCAGGTCGGCCACAAAGTAAAGCACCAGCACTTCCGGCTGACCGGACAAATCGACCAGGTCGTGCACCTTTTCCTCCGCGCCGCCGCCCAACTGTCCTGCTCGGCGATCCGCGTGCGCGATCAACCCTTCTAGCACGGCCTCCTGCACCACCCATGCCTGCTCCTCATTGCTGCGGCCGACCAGTTGCACAATCATGTCCTCAGTGATCGCTTCACCTTCTCCGACGAGTACGGCCAGTTTGCCCAACTCGGTGTCGAGTTTCATCAAACTGCAACCGAGCCGACTGACCAGCAGTTCCGCTTCGGCCTTGTTGAGCTTGCGGTTGTATTGCGACTTCGCCCGCGCGCTCAACCATTTCGCCGCCTCGAAGGGTTTGAGCGGTTCACACTTTTCTTTGGCGCCGACCTTGGCGACGAGTTTGTCCAGCTTCGGACTGTTCCAGTTCGTGCTGCGCAGCACAAGTGTCGCTCCGTCGGCGGGGTTCTCAGCATATCGCTCGACCAACGGGCGATGACTTTTGACAAACTGGTCCGCGTCGTCGACGACCACCAGCTGGTATGGTTGCAACAGCGACATGGTGCGCAGCGCATCAAACACGTCGGCGGGTTCGGCGCGGGCGCCGTCGATCATGGTGGGGTCGATGTCGTCGCCCACGTGTTGGTTGATGGCGTGACGCAACTCGGCAAGCTTTTCACGCTTGCGCATCTCTTCAGGACCGCACAGGATGAGCACACGGGTTTCGGGGCCGAGCGGGGCGGCAGGCGGTTTTTTGCTGGAACGTTTCTTGGCCATCGTCGGCGTGATTGTAAAACGAATTTCGCGAGGGCGAAACTGATCGAATCGGTTTCGATCATTGAATCCAAGTCATTTGTAGATCATGGCTTGAGTCGATATGATGGTGTGGTTCTGGTGGGCCGATGAAACTAGTTGACCGCTGCATCTTTCCCGTTGGGGCGGCGGTGACAACGAATTGATGCACACGCATGTGAAGGTGATCCATGGCGTCGGATGGTGGCAGCCACAACCTCTGGGGCAACTCACCCGATGACCTGTGGAAAAAGGTTCTCGACGAGGTCAGTAGCGAATCCCGTCGTCGCAAGTCGGCCGCGCCTGACCGAAAGACCGGTGAATCCAGCGTTCGCGATCTCGAACTGCTCACTAAAATTCTCAAGGTCGTCAAGGCGGAGAAAGACGCCACCGTCGCCGCGCTCGACAAAATTTATGAATCGGTCGGCAGCCCATCCGGAGATGCGGCCGACGTTTCCACAATCGACCCGAAGGTGCTGGACGAAATCAAACGCGCGATCATTGCACTGTCGAAGCAGCAGCAACCGGACGCGCACGCCGAGCAGTTAAAGCGCCTCGCCGATCACGTGGAAAGCATCAGCAAGCGGCTGGACGAGCAGGCGAAGCAGTTATCATCGGCCGGCTCTAATGAACCGGCGATCGACCCGGCTTCGATCACCGAACCCTTGACCGAAGCGATCGCGAAGTTGGAAGCTCGGCTCGAATCGCTTGCCGCGGTGCAAGCCGAGCAGGCAGCGGAGACTGGGGAGATTGATGCGACGTCGGCTGAACTCGCCGCCGCGCGGCAGGTGATCGACGGTCTCGGCGGCCAGATTGGCGACCTCAAGCAACGTATCGAACAGTTGGCGACCGCGAACGATGCTGTATCCTCGGCGACGACAGAATCTGACGCCTCGGCGGGCATCAACAGCGAACTGCTGTATCAGATTCTCGATCAGACCAAAGCGCTCGGCGAACAGGTGGAAGCGGACAAGCAGGACGTCGCGCAGCCGCCCGACTTCGCGGCGATGGAAGGCAAACTCGACAGCCTGATCGCGTCGCTGGACCAACTCGCCGCGCAAACCAGTGAGGCCCAGGCGTCGACCTACTTGCAGGAAAAACTCGAAGCGATTGGCGAATCGCTTGACCAGCAACGTGAACAAAGCGAGTCAGGCTTTGCCCAGTTGCTCGATCACCTCACGCAACGCCCAACAGCAAAATTAGACGAAGAGCAGTTCAATCAGTTGCGTGAAGCCGTGCGGACCAAACCAAGCACGGATGAGCAATTACTCACGGAAATGCTCGGCGAGATCAAAACCGATCAGGCGGCGCAACAGGCGTCGCTGGCTTCCATCCACGAGCAACTCGAGCAGGTCAATGCCAACGTGGAGGCGTCACGCACCGATGATCCGGCGCGGCAGTTGCTGCAACAGATTCACGATGCCGTACGGGCGTTGACCGTGAAAGCTGAAGACGAGGAAGACAGCGCCGAGAAAAACGAGCAGGCAGCGGAAGTCAGCAACGAACTGGCAGCGTTGCGAAAGCTGATCACCACACAGCAGGAAGGCGGCGATCAGTCATCTCTGCTCTACGAAGTGCTCGAATCGGTGCGAAGCCTGTCGCAGAAGCAGGATGAAGCCGAGCCTTCTGATCACAACGCCGCACTGCTCGCGCGACTCGATACCATCGAGGCCTCCCTGGCGGACAAGGGCGCCACGCCGGCCGGCGACGATGAGCAGGCGATGCTTGAACAGATCCTCGAAGCGGTTACCGCGCCGCCGGTCTCCGAAGCGCCGGATACCG
>JANQKH010000279.1 GCA_028281215.1 Phycisphaeraceae bacterium
GTGACCATCAGCAAGACGAACATCAACGGCGTCGAGACCACCGAGGTTACCGAGGCCTCCGGTCGCAAAATCAAAATCGAAAAGAACAAGACGATCAAAGTCACGGTGACCGAAAAGGTGGACGGCAAAGAGAAAACCAAAACCTACGAGGCCGATGACGAGGAAGCCTTGAAGAAAAAGCACGCCGACGCGCACAAGCTTTATGAGAAGTACGGCAAGAACGGCGGCGCCCCCAATCTCCGCGCCTTCGGCATCCAAAGGCTGCAGGCGTTCCCCGCTAACCGCGGCCAAGCGCTGCCCAACCGCCGCGCCATGCAAAAAGGCATGACCGAAGCCCAGACGAAACTGGAAGCCATGGTCAAACAGTTGGAGGCAACCGCCAAAGCCAACGAAAAGGCCGATCCGGACGCGCTGCGCAGCCAGTTGGAAGAAGCGATCAAGATGCTCAAGCAGGCACAGGGTAAGAAGTAATCCAAGGTGCCGCGCCGGTCTGCCGAATTCGTGCACGGCTACGGTCATACGTGGATTCCAGCTTGCGTTGGAATGACGAGTCGATCGGCGCACGGTGTTCCACGTCACGGTTGTTCCGTGCCCAGTAATGAAAATTCGTGAATTATGTTGGGAGCCCGCGGCTCACGGCGCCGGTTCACTGACCGCGCTTCGCCTGCTCGGCCAACCGTTTGGACTCGCCGTTCCAGATAGCGGTCAATGCCGCGAGTTGCTTTGGTTCTTTCTTTGCCAGGTCGTTCAGTTCCAGCGGGTCGTTCGCCAGGTTGTAGAGTTCCCACTTTTTCCCCGCCGCCACGATTTTCCAATTGTTGTGCCGCAGCGCTTTACCGCGGGCGTGGTGGAAAAACAGGGTTTCGTGATCCTTTAGGGTTTCACCACGAAACGCCGCAGCCAGTGAGTGCCCATCCATCGAAATGCGATGGCCGGTTGTCGGAATGGTATCCAAATTCGTCCGGCTCACCTCCAACACCGTCGGCATCACATCAATCAAATGTGAAACACTACGAATCAGTTTGCCACGCTGCGACGCTTTGATGCCATCGGGCCAGTGGGCAATCATCGGCGTACGGATGCCGCCTTCGTGGTCGAATTGTTTGAACAACCGGTACGGCGTGTTGGAGGCGTTCGCCCAGCCGTAGCCGTAGCTTTGGTAAGTGTCTTCCGGGCCGGGCATGATGTCGGGCAGGTTGCCCGGCCGCATCGGTTTACCGTCGCGCGTTTTGGCGGGCAAGTAATCACCCTTGCGGTTCGGACCATACTCCACGTGACAGCCGCCGTTGTCGATGGTAAACAGGAAAAGTGTGTTGTTGAATCGACCTGCGGTTTTCAACTGGTCAACGATTCGGCCGATGCCCCGATCCATGATGGTGACCTGCGCGGCGTACACTTCCATGCGACGCTGTTGCCAGGCTTTGTGCTTTTCATCGTTCCATGCAGGCACGTTGTCGTGTCGCGGCGATAGTTTCATGTCGGCGGGAACGATGCCGAGATGCTTCATGCGGTCAAGCCGTTTCTTGCGCAACGCATCCCAACCCATGGCGTAGTGGCCTTGATACGCTTCGATCTCTTTTTCCGGTGCGTGCAAGGGCCAATGCGCGGCCGTGTATGCGACGTACAACATGATCGGCTTGTCCGCCTTCGCCTGTTTGATCATGCGCACGGCTTCGTCGCTGATCGCGTCAGTGAAGTAATAGTTCTTGTCATTCTCCGCTTCGTGTTCGACATTTTTGCGGTCGCGACTGAGTGCATGCGGCGCATAGAACGACGACGCACCGCCGAGAATGCCATAGAAGGCATCGAATCCGCGGTCGTTTGGGTAAATGCGATACGGCTTGCCGGCCAGATGCCACTTGCCTGACATCAATGTCTGATACCCGCGCGTCTTCAATGCTTCCGGCAACGCAATGCAGTGCGGGTGCAAAGCGTTCTTCCAAAGCGAGGTTTTGTGATATACGCCGGTCAACATCGCCGCACGCGACACCCAGCACATGTTCTCACTGTAAAAGTTGGTGAACCGCAGTCCGTTGCCGGCAAGTGCGTCGAGCGCCGGCGTGCGAATCTCCCCGCCGAAACAACCCAGGTCGCTGTAACCCATGTCGTCCGCCATCACGACGACGATGTTCGGGGGCGGTGTCTGATCCGCGACAGCATTTGTCATCACCGCCACACTGAACAACATCGCAAACAGCAGACACGGAAGGCGAGTTCGACGTTGGCTCATAGCCGGACTCCTCGTCTTTGAGGGGAAGACAACCGGCTCAGTGTATGCGAAGCCGACGCGGCATTGATGCACAACGTGCGGCACGGGTGCCTGTGGCAGAGACTCGGCGTGCCACAGCAATTGATCCATCTCGATTGAACAACTGGAACACGTCGCAAAACCTCCTTTGCCTCAGCCACCCAAATTCCTTTCTTCCGGACAACGCTTCAGCACATCACAAAAAACAACTCGCGGCGTGAACCGCGAGTTGCTGGGAGAATCAAAATGTATGAGCCATTCAGGCCACGCGTCGCTTGCGGCGGGACACCGCGGCGGCGCCCATCAGCAGCAGCAAACCCGTCGCCGGTTCCGGCACAACTTTTTCGGAAACGTTGAAGCGAATTTCGCCGAGACCGACGCGGTCACCACCACCAGTGATGCCCGGCTGACCGGCGTAGTTGTCGGTGATGCGCAGTTCGACAAAACGAGCACCATCCGCACCGAGCACGCCATCAAGGCCGAAGGTCTGCGCGAGGTTCAGGCCGCCCATCTGAAGGATGGACGCAAGTGTGCCCTCAAACTCCGCCGCGCCGGTGAAGTTGCCGTCATCGCTGAATCGCAATTCAAACGTACGGGCATCGTTGCCGATATTCGTACCGTTGCCGCCGTTGTTCTGGTACTGCCAGAGGATGATGTCCTCGACGATGACATTCTCGCCAAGATCCCAGACAAACGTCGGATTTGCACCACCGCCGACACCCGTTGCGAAGTAGTCACCAGTTGAGGCGTTGGTCACCCACGATTCCTGGAAACCGCCATTGAATAAGTGCGTGGCGACCTCTGCCTGGTCCAACGTGTCGCCGGTGTTCACGGCAAAACTCAAACCGCTACTGTCCGTGAGTTTGTCCGGCGTTCCCCCCATGAACGGATTGAGATTCTGGCTGGCCACCAGCGTCGGCGTCACAATGTTGCCGGTCGGTCCGCCCGCGGCGAGGTCGGCGATGCGGCTGTCGCTCAGCTCCTGGTTGTACACGCGCAGGTCATCCACATCGCCACTGAAGAACTGCGGGTTGCCCGGCAAGTTCAGGTTGCCAATCGTGTAGGCGCCGCCGGGCACGTTATTCATGCCGTCCTGCGGGAGGTCGACCTCTTGAATCTGCACGCCGTCAACGTAGAACTTGACCGTGTCGATCTGGTTCGTGCCGTTGAAGGAGTAGGTGTACGCAACGTGATGGTAGTTGCCG
>JANQKH010000285.1 GCA_028281215.1 Phycisphaeraceae bacterium
CGCCATCAGAATCGAATGGTGACCGAAACGCTAAGCAAGTGGATTGTGCCGAACTCCGAATCCAGTTCGGGAAACGCATTGTACTGGTACGCCAAGTCGATCGGAATTCCTTCAATGCCGTAAAACCCCACACCGCCGCTGACGGTGACGTCGGTATCGGAGTCAATCAACACACCGCCTCGCAACGCAAGAATGTCCGTCGGCCGCACATGTCCGCCAACTCCAAATCGAAGAGCGTCAGCAGCGGTATCCGCGTCATCTTCTTGATGAAAAAAACTCAAGTCGGCATAGAGCCCCCATTGCCGACCCTCACGGTAACCAATCCCCAATCCAGCGCCCCAGGTGAGAAACACACCATCCGTCGGAGCGCCCGGGATCGGCGTGCCGACAGGCAATCCACCGCCCAACGAACGGACATCAACATCGCCTTCGCCGTAACCCAATGCCCCCACCGCGCCCATAGACCAATGATCGTCGATCAACCATAGTGCGCCGGCCGCCAGATCGAATGACAACAACTCGATAGCCTGACTGACGGCGACCGGCCCCTGATCAAACTCGAACTCAATATTCGCATCGACTAGTCGTCCTTCAATACCCACGGCCAAATTGTCGTTCAGCGTTGTACCGTAACCCAAAAAGAACTCGTTGGATCGCAATTCATCTCGGATCCGATTGCCGGTCACCGTCGACACGTTGCCCGTGCTTTGATTGAACGTGTCCGTCCGAGCGTAGGCGAAGGTGAACGTGCCGATCTCCGGAACGCACAGGTCCATCGTGCCGGCGAACACCGTGAAATATGCGTCGCTCTCTGCAACGGCAGTGGCGTTGGTCATGGTGAGCGTGATCGGTTGATCACCTGCAAACCCCAACCCCGCTGGATTCTCTGAACCGCCGACGGGATTGGCGATCGACGCCACCATCCCGGCCGTTGCTGTGAAGTTGGTCGCCCGTTCGAGTGCAAACCCCACTCTATAAAACACAGGCTCATCCGAAATGTCGCCCGATCGGGCGATCGGCGTCAAACATGCAATGGTAACCATGATGATCCAATGGATGCGTTGCGTTGTCATGTGAATGCCCCGAGTGGAATTGGATTCTCGCCCAATCTGATCAGTCTACACGTCGGCCGCAGGATTTCCAAAGCAATTCATGCGAATCAACTGGACAACAGCATTAGACGGCAAGTGATGCGGATCAACATTGTGTGTCAAGGCCGGCGAGTTCAGCGACTGCCTGCTTTCTGCGGCCATCGCAAAGTTTGCAGCGGCGGCAACATATTTAATACGTGTACGTAACACTTGCATGCCTGCTGTGATCGTGGCCGCAGCCCGGCCCAAACTCGGACCCGCAGGGTCAACGCGACCCAATCGACCGCCACAGCCCAATCGCAGCGTCAGGGTGACCTGCGAATCCCAATTTGGACTTTCTTCAACAGGAGCTTCATCATGAAACAGATTCATCCTCTTAATCTCACAACAGCCATTGCGGTCGCCCTGCTCACCACCGTCCTCGTGGCGACCTCCACGTTCGCGCAGCGGGGCGGGGATCGGAACAACACCGATCGAAACAAAGCCAACCGCCATGCGACATCGAACAGTCGGCATGACCGAACAGCCGATGTGAACCGCACGCATCATCCGGCGCCGACGAAGACCAGCTCCACCGTACATGACAAACACAACCAGCACGGCCATCGCGATCATCCCCATCACGGCGATCACCGAAGCCACGCATCGCATACACGCCACACACCTCACATCGATCGCGGCAGACATCACCGCGGCCACATCCGTTTCGATCTTGGCCGGCACGAGCCGCACACCGTCAGCCGCAAGATCTGGGTACCCGGCCGTTATGAAACCCGCACCGAGCGCGTGCTCGTGCAGGCCGGTCACTATGACACCAAGGTGATCCCCGCGCGGTATGAATGGCGACGCCATCACGACCACTGGGACCGTGTCTGCGTCGAACCGGAGCGCACGGTCAAAGTCTGGCATCCCGCCGAGTACGAAAACCGCACGGTGAAAGTCTGGGTGCCCGGCTACTACAAGACTGTGCAGTCGACGCGCTGCCACCGCACACGCCCCAGTATTTCGATCGGCGGCATCTTCCGCTTCTGATCGCACCGCATACGGCCTGCCTCCTGCCCCAGCCGACGCGTGTTGTTCGCAGCACGCGTCGGTGTTTTCGTGGGGCGGGTTGGAAACATTTGGTGGGAACACCGAGGGCACCGAGATGGAGTGAGAGGGGAAGGGATGTAAAGGAGGCAGAGGAGGTAAGGAATGTAGACGTTCGCGTTGCAAGGGTTTAGTTTCCGACTGCCTTTTGGACGGCTTGTTGGATTGCCTCCTTGTGGTATGACGGATCATTGTGCTGTTGGCCATAGTGGGCGAGGGCGGCGGCGAGGCGTTTGACGGCGTCGGCGTAAGCCGGATCATCAAAGTAATTGTTCAACTCTTTCGGGTCTTTTGTGACGTCGAACAGCCAGGGTTTTTCATTGGGGGCGAAGACGAGTTTGTGATCATCGGTCGCCGCGCAGATCCAACTGCCTTCGCCCGTGCCGCGCAGGAACGCCACATCCGTCCATGGCTTGCCTTGCTTTTCGCCCGTCAACAACTGCGTGAAGTCCCGGCCGTCGACCTTCACATCATGCTTCACTTCCATTAACGTCATCACTGTCGGCAGAAAGTCGACACAGGACAGCGCTTCATCAATCACCACGCCGCCTTTGACTTTGCCGGGTGCGTAGATCAGAAACGGAATGCGAGCCGATGCTTCGTAGGGAATGCCTTTGTTGAGTCGCCCGTGTTCACCGCACAAGTCGCCGTGATCGGAGGTGAAAACGATGATGGTGCGTTCCATCAATCCCTGCTTGCGCAGTTCGGCGTAGATGCGACCGAGGTTGTCATCAATGCACTTGACCATGCCGTAGTACGGCCCCATGATCCGGGCGATGATCTTCGGGCTGAGTTTGTTCGTGATGCGCGCCCAGGCCGGCGTTTGTTCCAATTTCTTGGTCAGCGTCGGCGGAATCGGCACTTTAGTGTTGGCAAACATCGTGTCGTACGGCGCGCGGACGGTGTTGGGCCCGTGCGGATCAGGAATGCTGAGCATGTAGCAGAACGGCTTGTCCTTATTGGTGCGAATAAAGTCGATGGTGCGGTCCGTCAGCCAATCGGTGGCGAAGGACTGTTCGTCAGCGCCGTCGACGCCGTAGGTCGGCTTGCCGTTTTTTCGCGCAGCGACGCGCGGGCCTTTCGCGGTGATTTCAAACTTCTTCCAGTGCCCGCGGTTGAACATGTAGCGGTTGTCGTCGAAGCCGAACTTTCGCTTGGGCGCCCAGCCCGGTTTGGCGCTGCCGTCAAGATGCCACTTGCCTGCGTAGCCTGTCGAGTAACCCTGCCGTTGGAGGATCTGTGCGAACGTTGTGACCTTGTCGCTCATCGGAATATTGTTGTTGACCACCGGCGTCTTCTGCGGATACAGACCGGTCAACAAAGACGCCCGCGACGGCGAACAGACCGGCGTGGTCGCGTAGAAACTGGTGCACTTGGCGCCGTGTTCGGCAAGCCAGTCGATGTGCGGTGTCTTGACCGTCGTACCGCCATAACAGCCAAGTGTGCGGAAGTTGTGCTCGTCAGTCTGAATGATCAGCAGGTTGTATTTGGGCGCCGCGGAGGAGGGCTCCACGCCAACCGTGCTGATCATGCCCACCAGGATCAAAGCGAATATGCAGTTGATTTGTTTGGTCATCGAGGCATCTCCTTGACTTGTGCCGGCCATCCTATCCGCAGTCGTCGCATGATTGGCCGGTCGGGTTTCGCATCCCCTGACCGGCCCGAATGTCCGGCGAGTTGTCCGGCCGCACGTCCGAGACCGATGTCCGGACATCCCCCCACCCCGAAAGCGGCCATTTCGTTATAAATACTTTTGCCAAATTGGTTTGCGATGAAATCAGGCCATGTCCGCCGGACATGCCCGGACATCCGACCCCCGCTCTTGTCCCAAAAACGTGGTTTTCGATGTCCGGAATCGTGTCCGGATCGTGTCCGGCCGTGTCCGCGAATGTCCGGCGGACACCAAAATACCCATATCTGTGCGCACAGATATCGTCACGGGCGTCTGCACTGTGCCTGACTGGCGAATGAGCTTGGACGGGCCATCGATGGAGAAAATCGATGTGCGACATGATCGGGATATTGTACCAGAATTACGAACAAAATGCGAGTATGAATTGGATGGCGGCAAGTCATCTGGGACGGCGGAGGAGTGTCGTTATTCCCCCTCAATCATGCTTGCCCTGCACGTGCCGCACAGCCCGGTAGATCATCAGGATGATGCCCGATGCGAACAGGCCCACGACAAGGCCGGCAAAGGCGCCGAACAGGGCGCCGGCTTCCGGAGGCAGATCCCATTTGGGTTTCATGGCCGCGAGCCCTGCGCCGAGTCCGGCGCAGACAAGGACGGAAATCAGAATGAAGATGGCCTGAAACTTGTTGTCGCTTTTGCGCATGTTCAGACTGACGACGGTGTCGGTAACGATGTTGTAGGCGGCTTGTCCGTCGGTGAGGTCATTGTCGGTGTTGTGCGGCGCGCGCCGATCACCGTGCGCCTGCGGCGTGCTCGGCGCAACTGGATCGCTTTGCGACATGCCGTTCGTCGGCTGCGCGTTTTCATCCTGCATGGCGTTGCTCCGTGCGGGGTGTGTGACAACCCTGCGTCATTCCTGAGTCATGCCTGGATCAGGCAGGCGTCACTTGTTGAACCCAAACTTCACCTGTCCCTGACCGCCGGCCATGATGTCGACGATGTTCATGTTCAGGTACGAGCCGAGTTTGAGTGAGCCGGGTTGGAATTGACTGCTGTTCTCAAACGTCACGTGGTTGTCGTTCCAACCGATGTTGCCTTCGTAGTCAGCCGGTGTCGGCCTGCTTGTCACCGACACATCGGAGTGATAGGTGTGCTCGGTCAGATCACTGCGGATCTGGCTGCTCGGATCAGCGACGATCGGCGCCTGGCTGTTGTTGGTGTCTTGCCACTCGAGCACGCGACGGCTGTCGCCGGTGAATTCGAGGAAGGCATAAGAGTAGTTGGGCGGTCCGCCGCCGCCTGTCGAAAGCAGCGCGGGCGCGGTGAGCAGAACAGCGGATGTGTCACGCGGGCTGATGATGTATTCCGGCGTGAAGAACTGACCGTTCAGAAGCATCGCGTACACCGCAGATTGATCAACCGGCGTGGGAGCGTTGCCAGAGTATTCACCGTTCTGAAATTGCACCGTCGTCAACACCGTGCCGTCAACGTTGCGGCCGGGGTAGTACGAGTTGTTCGAATTGCTCCACAGCACCATCGCCTGCTGGATGCCGCGAACCTGTGTGCCGTTCTGCATGCGTTGTGCGGTGCGGCGGGCGGCGCCAAGGGCGGGCAGCAAAATCATGATCGCCACACCCACGACGCAGACGAGCACGACTGCGACGACAACCGCGGCGATCAGGCACCCGTTGGAACTTTGGCTCTTTTGCGGACTGCCGTAATACTGCGCGGAAGGTCGGCCGCCCTGCTGGGCCGGCGCGTTGGGACCCATGTTCGGCCCGGATGCACCGATGTCCGACCTACCCGCGGCGCGGGCGCTGGCGGCACCGTCGAATCCGGCGGGCTGACCGCCACCGCCCTGCCCAAACGGTAACGCCAGGTTGCTGGCGTCGATCCATTCAGTCAGGTCTTCGTTCCACACCTGATCGGTCGGCGCGAGGTCGCCGTTGCTTGCCATTTGTTTGAGTTGTTCCTGCGTGAACGGGCCTGACTCCCGCCCATCGCGCGCGACGTGCCATTGTTTCTCGTTGGACATGCATGCCCCCTTCGGGATCACCGGTGAAGTAGTCAAATTTTAGATACGACAGGCGTGCATAATACCACAGACCAAGTGATGCCGCCGTGTGGTGGGAGCACAGGAATCCTATGAATCTCCCGCCTCACAGGAGCGCCGGCGCCTCAGCGTGAGCAAAATACTGTGCCACGCAAATCCTTTGTCACAGGCGCCAGTGCACACTTTGCAAAGTGTGGCACGCATTGGTCAAATCGCGCGACCTTACGATGATGTCGATCGTGCACCACTGAACCCGACCATGCATTTGCGGTCTTCGTCCCAGAGTTTGACGAACAGGCATTTGAAGCTGGATAGGAACGTCAGCTTGTAGGCGTTCTGGAATTCGGGATTTTCGTCGTAGCACTGTTTGAGCCGGTAGTTGGGGATTCGGCTGTCGAGGTGGTGGATGTGATGGAAGCCGATGTTGGCGGTGAACCAGCGGAGGACGCCGGGCAATTCGAAGTACGAGCTGCCGTGAATCGCCGCCTCGGCGTAGCTCCAGTCTTCGTGTTGACGCCAATAGGTGTCATCGTACTGATGCTGCACATAGAACAGGTACATACCGACGGTGGACGCGACCGCCATCATGGGCAAGTGGACGAGGATGAAAGGCCAGACGCCGATCATCAAACAACCGATGGTGATGTAAATCCCCAGCACCCAGTTGGTCCAGTACACGCTTTCGCGCGCCTTGTGGTTGTCCTTGGGCATGTCGTATGCCGAGCGCTGGATCAACGCGAAAAGAATGATCGGTACGATGAGAAAGGTAACGATCGGATTGCGGTAAATGCGGTAGCCCAGTTTTTTCATGGGCGACAACGCCTGGTATTCCCTAACGGTGAGTGTGGGGATGTCGCCGTGACCACGGCGTTCCAAGTCGCCGGAGCCGGCGTGGTGTTGGGCGTGCGACCAGCGCCAGGTGTAGTAAGGCGTCATGGTCATCACACCAAGCCAGAAGCCGACGAAGTCGTTCGCGCGTTTCGATTTGAAAAATGAACCGTGCCCGCAATCGTGGTGAATGATGAATAAACGGATCAGCAACAGGCCGGTGGGGATCGACAGGCCGACGGTGATCCAGTAGGACCAGGAGAGGCTGTACCAGATCAACACATACATGGCCAGAAACGGCACGAGCGTGTTGACCAGTTGCCAGACACTGCGTTTGGTGTCGGACACGCGGTACTTGGCCAACTTCTCTCGAAAGTGGGCAGGAATCGCGGACGTTTCGGGCAACGTGGAATCAATACTCAAAGGCGCATTCATGGGGATTTATCGCTGGGGTGGGCGGGAATCATAGCACAAAAGCCATGATGGGGGGGATATCGGCAAAACGATCGCAAACGACGGAAACCAAGGGGCAATCGGGGCTGTCGGCCGGGCGCCATCGCGCGGGAAGGGGCAACGGCAGCGTGACCGAGCGGCCATCCTAGGCGGCAGGTGATGCCCTTCCCTGTCGCTCATCTTCGGCGATCGGCGTCATGTTTCTGCGATAAACGGATCAATTCGGCGTGAAAGCGATGATCGTGCGGCCTCGGGCCGGATGCAACGTCACATCCGCGCCAGTCAGTAACGCTTTCGGGGGAGCTACGACCTGTCCGTTGCGCTGCGTGACCGCACCCTTGATCAGGTCGATCCGGAACTTGCGCGGCTTGTCCTCCCGTGTCTGGATCGACAATCCAAACAGCCTGGTGGTTTCATTGATCCACACCTCGGTGATCCACCCACGGATCGCATCATCTTTCGATCGGACAAACACTTTGTGCGGCGTCTTCTCCTTGCGGTAATGCCCAAGCACGGCGCGGCGACCGGCTTTGGCGCCGATTTGCACCGGCGCGAGTTTGCCGTCCAGTACAAAGCTGACCTTCCGGCAATTGAGCGCAGCGTCCGCCCACTTGTTGTTCAGCTTGCGCGACACAGTTAACTCGACGGACTGATCGATCACGCCGGTGGGTGTTTTGGTCTTGAAGCCTTTAATAATCGCCGGCGCGGTCAGGTCGTTGGCAAATCCACGCTTGCCGTCGGCGACCGGTTGCCATTGCGATGGGTCATACTTGGAAGTTTTGTCGCGGACGAGCAGAATCTGGGGGCGTGGCTTGTGAATCTGCACCCAATGGCCGGGCTTGATCGCAGCAGCGGCGGCGCTGGTTGTGTTTTCGATGCGAAACGTGGTTTCTTCGCCGTACTGGATCGTCACATCCTTCGGCGGATTGGCGGCAAGGTGATGGTCCTTGTGCGTCTTGTGCACGCGTAACGTGAACTGCTTGTTTGCTACATCATGCTTGATCACCTCACCCCACTGAAAGTCCGGCGTGGTTTGCAAGTCGAGCCAGGTGTCTTCATAGAAGTAACCCCACTGCCCCGGCCTGATGGCCGCGGCGAATGTCGCAGCGTTGGTCAGCTCGCCGTTGATCATGCACACCGAACCGATCTTTTTCACCTGCCGCGTGATGGATTCACCGACCTTCGAATCGCGGCCGAACTTGCCCCAACTGCAATAGTCGTAGTAGTTGATCTTGACGGTGAACTTGGCGACGCCGTCCTTATGGTTCGGCGGAAAGGGGTCAACCGCGGTGACATCACCGACGAACGCCGCCGTGCTGGCGTGGGCGGGTTGAACAACCACCAACAACAGCGCGGCGACACCGAAAGAGGCAAGTCTTGTCACGGCGTAACTCCAGAGAGGGTCGGGACACGTGACAGTTTACTGCGAACTCGATGATCCACCATGCGCAGTGACGCGACAACTTGACCAGACTCGTGATTACTTGATCCCAATCTGAATCTCAATCACATTCCGCGGTGACTGCTCGCCTTCCCAAAACATGTACACCTCACGGTGATGGCCCGTCGGCGTCAAACCCTTTGCAAAGATCGACTGAAACAGCTTCGGATAAGCCTCCCCGATACCCGAAGTCGGGCCGGTGTAGTACACCGTCGCGGCACGAAACGCCGGTAGCTTGCGAATCTTGAATTTGCCGAACGGCTTGTCGTCATCATGGACAGGAAAGCCGGTCAGAATCTGGAACGGTTTGTCCCGATCTTTCGACGCACCGTCGTAAGCAAAGTAAACCGGACTGTGCACATGCATTCCGTTCTTTTCCGCCTGTTCGAGGAGTGGAAAGAAGATTTCGTTGAGTGTGTCGCCCATCTTGGCGAAGGTCGTCTTGGATTGGCCGGAAAGCACGTACGGCACTTCCTTCACGTCCTTGATGATCAACCCGGACATATGCCACTTCGGCTCAGCTTTTTTTTCACCACTGTCTTTCGCACCGTCCTTGGCATCCTGAGCCACCACGATCGAACCCATCAACACAAAGACAAAACCAATCAACGTGAATCGACGCATAACAACCTCCTTGAATAGATAGTGAAACACCGGCTGTATGGTACCAATTAAATGTAAACACCATGCCGGGTGGGCGATGATTCGTTACATCATGAATGCCACTGGCGGCAGGGGCATTGACAGGTGTGAGATTCAAATTGAACTTGCACGACGGTTCGCCAAACACCCCTAACCGGCTTAACCGAGCCGGGATCTGTGAACCCGATTCGGATTCGCAGGTGGCGCGTCTCAAACTGCCATCCGCTCACTCATCCGTGACGCAACCCTCGCTCGCTGACGTCACATTCTTGATGTATTTGTGCAGCGTGCCGCGTGTGTGTTTATAAGGCGGCGGCTCAAAGGTTGCTTCGCGCATGCTCAGTTCTTCGTCGTCCACGCCTTCGATGGTGATCCTGCGCGACTCGGCATCGATCGTGATGATCTCGCCGTCCTTGACCACGGCGATCGGCCCGCCTTCCTGCGCTTCGGGGGTGACGTGACCAATGATGAACCCGTGGCTGCCGCCGGAAAAGCGGCCGTCGGTGATCAGCGCGACCTTGTCGCCCAAGCCCGCACCCATGATCGCGCTGGTGGGCGTCAACATTTCCGGCATGCCGGGGCCGCCCTTGGGGCCCTCGTAGCGAATGATCACTACCATCCCGGGTTCGATCTCACCATTTTCGAGACCGGCGAGCATGTCTTCTTCGCAGTCGAAACACTTGGCGGGACCGGTGAAGGTGAGGCCTTCCTTGCCTGTGATTTTCGCGACCGAGCCTTGCGGCGCGAGATTACCGTACAGGATTTGCAAGTGCCCGGTTTGCTTGATCGGATCCTCGATCGGCCGCACCACCTGCTGCCCTTCGCGCAAACCGGGGACATCGATCAGGTTCGCCGCCAAAGGATGGCCGGTCACTGTCATGCACTCGCCGTTGATCAGTCCGTGATTCATCAGGTACCGCATCAAGCCGGGTGTGCCGCCGACGGTGTGCAGGTCTTCCATCACGTACTTGCCCGAGGGCTTCAAGTCGGCCAGGTATGGCACACGGTCGGACACAGCCTGAAAATCTTCGAGCGTCAGTTCGATGTCATACGCCCGCGCGATCGCCAGCAGGTGTAACACCGCGTTGGTCGATCCGCCGAGCACCGTGATGACGACCATCGCATTTTCCAGCGACTCACGCGTGACGATGTCGCGTGGCTTGATGTCTTTTTCCAACAGGTTCAACAACGCGGCGCCGGCTTCACGGCATTCATCCTTCTTCGCCGGGTCCACTGCGGGAATCGACGCTGAGTACGGCAGTGACAAGCCCATCGCTTCGATCGCCGACGACATCGTGTTCGCGGTATACATCCCGCCGCAAGCGCCGGCGCCGGGACATGAATTTCGCACAATATCCTGGCGTTGTTCTTCCGTGATCGAGCCGTCAAGGTATTCGCCGTAGCTTTGCGCAGCCGAAACGATGTCGCGGACTTGTTCTTGTCCGTTGAACTTGGTGCAACCGGGTTTGATCGTTCCGCCGTAGACGATCAGACCGGGACGGTTGAGCCGACCCATCGCCATGACGCAGCCGGGCATGTTCTTGTCGCAGCCTGGAATGGTGATCACACCATCGTAAAACTGCGCGGCGACCACGGTTTCGATCGAATCGGCAATGATCTCGCGCGACTGGAGCGAATACGACATGCCATCGGTACCCATCGAGATACCGTCCGACACGCCGATGGTGTTAAAGCGAAGCCCGACGAGGCCGGAAGCGTTCACACCTTCCTTCACCGCCTCGGACAGTTCGAGCAGGTGCATGTTGCACGGGTTGCCCTCCCACCAGACGCTGGCGATACCGACCTGCGGCTTGTTCATGTCGTCGGGCGTCATGCCGGTGGCGTAAAGCATCGCCTGGCTGATCCCGCGCGACTTGGGCTGCGTGATCTGACTGGAGAATTTGTTCAACGAGGTCGTATCTGTGGGCATGGTCGGGTTCCGTAAAAAGTCGAGCGACGCATTGTAGTCGATGGGAACGGTCGAGGTGGTGTCGGGGAATCCCGGAAGCAGATCGATCGCCTTGGCTTCGGCCATGTTGTTACAAGCTGCAATAACCATCAGGTGCCATGGCTGGCTTGACCAGCCGTGAAAGTGGTCGAAAAGCGGCTGGGGTAAAAGAGGCGTGGCGCAGTGAACTTGGCGCGCAGAACGCGAAACGCTGTGGCACGCCGAGCCTTTGCCACAGCCACCCGGCAGATTGGATCAGCGAAGAAAAGGATGTCACGCAACAGTACCGATTTTCACCGATAACTGAACTTCGCATTGCTGTCGGCTGAGAAACCGTCGGCAGCATCAAACAAGTTGTCCAATTCCGGATTCGCGTCGCCGTCGAGGTTGATTCTTCCCGGCGCGAACATGCCGGTGGTTTCGAAGGTGACGTGGTTGTCGTTCCAGCCGATGTTACCCTGCCACTTGGCGGCGTCGCCACTGGTGTCGCCGTCGTGCATGCC
The DNA here is from genome assembly GCA_028281215.1 of Phycisphaeraceae bacterium. GTDB lineage: Bacteria > Planctomycetota > Phycisphaerae > Phycisphaerales > Phycisphaeraceae > JANQKH01. The sequence goes on from JANQKH010000285.1 coordinate 11,682, forward strand.
GGTTCTGATCATGGTGGCGTCGATCGCTTTGCCGCGGTCGCCGACGATCGGCGCACGGCTGTTGGTGGTGTTCCGCCATTCGCGTCGCCGTCCTTCATTGCCGCGTTCGGCGCCGAACTGGAGCATCGCGTACGAATAGTTCTTGCGGGTTACGGTGTACAACACGGGCAGGTGCGGGACAGGTTCCTTTTCGTTGGCGTCCAGCGCACTGATGACGCCTCGGGGTTTGATTAACTCGCTGGTCAACAGTCTGGCGTACACCGCGGAGATGTCGGTATTGCTCGGCTCGACACAGGCGTACATCGTTTCATCGGTTGCCGGCGTCGCGGGTGTGCGCCTGCCCGACCCGTTGAGCCCGGGATAATACCCGTTGTTCATCTGCCCGTAGACCACCAGGCCGCGATGAATTCCACGAATCTGAACGCCATTGCCCATCCGCTGCTGTTGTGTGGTGGTTATTTCACCGCACGCGATCAGGAATTGAAACATCACTGCCGCCAGACACACCAATACCACAGCGTCCAACCACGAAAACACACGACGACTCATGGTGTCCTCAATTCACTTCACAAACCGATTGGTTGTCCATCGGTATGACCAGGAGGGAAACATAACTCTCAGCAGCATTGCACCGCCGAGCACAACATGCTTCGCCGCGAACTCAGGTCTTCGAGTGGGCCGCGAAACTACATCTTCTATCGGATCATAGGCGAGAGGACTGCGGAAGGTCCGCAAAAACCATGCGTGTTACACAAACAGCGAACCCCAGCCGCGCATGAGCAGAGAAACCCCCATGGCTTGGCGGCTGTGGCAAAAGTTCGGCGTGCCCATGCCAATCGAAGCCCGGCGAATCAATACGTGAACATGGCGTTACCGTCGGGCGACGTGCCGTCGGAGGCGTCGAACAGGTTATCGGGCTTGTCGTTGGGCGTACCGCCGAACTTCAGTTTGCCCGGCGCAAACACGGCCGAGTTCTCGAACGTCACGTGGTTGTCGTTCCAGCCGACGTGGCCGTTCCACTTGGTCGGATCGCCGGAGTCGTCGCCATCGTGCATGCCGGTGAACTTCATCGACGGATCGATGATTTTGCTGCGATCGGCAACCAGGGGCGCCATGCTGTTGTTGGTTCCCCGCCATTCGCCGCGCCGACCTTCGTTGCCGGTGTCGTCGCCGAACTGAAGCAGTGCGTAGGAATAGTTGGCGCGGGTCATCGTGTGTCCGCCGCTTGGCGAAGGTGCGGGCGTTTTGCTGTCGGCGTCCAGTGGATGAATCGGATAATCCGGCGGAATGTAAGCGCCCCAGATCAATAAGGCGTACACAATCGAAATATCAGAGTTGGAAGCTTTGGGTGCGCCGTACTGGTTGTCGCCGGCCGGAATGGCGTCCGCCGCGTTCCCGTCCGGTCCCAGGCCGGGATAAAAATCGTTGTTGCCCTGCGAGAAAATCAACATCGCTGAATGCACGCCGCGCACCTGCGTGCCGTTCACCATCCGCTGTTTGCCCGACGTCGCCCGGCCGCAGCCGATCAACCCTACGGTCAGCACAGCGAACACCGCCGCCAGCGCGATCAAATCTTTCAACGAAAATCCATATCGGGACATGCTATGCCTCCTGTCATGTCAAGTATCAAACTTGGTCGTTATTGCAAAATGTCGATCGAGGTCGGATCAATGCACAAACATGGCGTTGTTTTCAGGTGTCTCACCGTCATTGGCTTTGAACAGGTCGTCCGCCTTTGAGTTCGAAACCGAGCCGAACTTCAACGTGCCCGGCTGGAAAACACTGGATTGCTCGAACGTGACGTGGTTGTCGTTCCACGCCACACTGCCGGTCCATTTCGCTGGGTCACTGCCGCCGTGGATGCTGATGGTCTTGAGCGATGAATCGATCGCCTGGCTGCGATCGGCAATGATTGGCGCCTGGCTGTTGTTGGTGTCTTTCCATTCAAGCAGTCGGCCGGTGTCTTTCGACATGTCGCTGACCTGCAACGTCGCGAACGAATAGTTGGACTTGCTGAGCGTGTGCTTCTGGTCGGGCGTCGGCGCGATCGTCTTGGCGCCTGGTTCACCCGGCGCGATCAGATATTCCGGCGTAAAAAATTCACCATTGAGTAAGAGCGCGAACACCATCGATTGGTTGGAACTGGTCATCTTCGGCGCACCGTATCCACGATCGGTGGCCGCCAGGTGTTGATCGACCGGCCTTCCGTCAACATTACGGCCGGGATAAAACTCATTGTTCGATTGGCTGAACAGCACGCACGCCTGATGGATCCCCCTCAACTGCCTGGCGCCGTCAATTCTCTGACTCTTGGACGTACCCCCGCACCCGATCAGTCCGACCACCAGCAACACACCGACCGCCGTCAGCGCCGTCACGTCTTTAACTGAAAATGAACGCCCCATGATTCGTCTCCCGTTGATTGGCGGTCCCGGCGATGATTCACCATGCGTCGTACGCAACACACAGCCGAAGCGACATGCTTAACCACCGGCGGAGCCCCACCACTGGGGATTATAAGTCAACTTTTCATCCCCGTGCAGGCAAAAAATCATGAGAATCACCATCCCGCCGCGTTCACATCCGCCCCCAAGGACCCGTTTATAAGGTGGATCAACAACTAGAATGGCTCACCACGAGCCCCAACCGCCTGGAACACGCCTATGGCCAAAGCGAGGAACGTCGAACCGCCCGCCATCAGCGAGCAGCAGATGGAGCAATACCTGGAGTTGTATTCGCGGCACCAGCGCCGGCTGTTCCTCTACATCAACGCGATGCTTCCCAGCCCGGCGGACGCCGACGAGGTGTTCCAGGAAACGAACATCGTGATCTGGAAAAAGTTCGACCAGTTTGAAATCGGAACGGACTTTCTCGCCTGGGCATACCGCATCGCTTACTTCCAAGTGCGTGACTACCGCCGACGCGCCTGGCGACGCGCCAACTGCTTTACACCGGAAGTGCTCGAACAGTTGGCGGACACCGTGCAGGAGGAAGAGGAACTGTTGGAAGACCGTCGGGCCGCGCTGGCCGACTGCCGGAAGAAACTCAATGAAGACGACCAGCAACTGCTCAACCAATGCTACGCGCCGGACGCGCGGGTCGAACAGGTCGCCCAGTCGCTCGAACGCAAAGCCACGAGCGTCTACCGCTCGCTGCGACGCATTCGGCAACTGCTGCTGGACTGTATCAAGAAGACGGTGGACGCGAAGGCGTAGGGGCGGAGGCAGGTGGTCATGGAGGTAGAGATGATAAGGGGAGGTAGAAGAGGTACAGAATGTCGGGGCGGGGCATGTTGTGTTTCGACAGGACTCTAAAAATTGAATCAAAATGGATTCAAAGTGGAGTTCGCGACGAAATGATGAACTGATTAACAACACTGTAGAGTGGGCACCCTCCACCAATCGAATTGCGAACCAGAGAAGAAGAGAATTGGGAAGAAAAAAAAGAGAAGAACAACGGACCAACGAAAAACCATTCATAGTTTCCTGGCTGCCTTATAGAAAAAAACCGAAGCCCAAACACAGCCATGCTCGATCCACAGAAACAACACGAACTCGACGCGCTCATCCACAAACTTGTGGACGGCGAGATCGGTCCGTTTGAGTTTCAACGGTTGAACGACTTGCTGTTACACGACAAAGACGCCCAGCGGTACTACGTCCACCATGCGGACCTGGTCAACGCCATCCGCTGGCAATCGATCGGCGAAGCGACGCAACAGTCGATCGCCGCGCTCAAAGCCGTCCGCGACGCAGCACCCAAACCGACGCGCGAAGCGATTCCCGAGCGCCCCGCGCCGCGGCGCTTCGCCCTGCGGTTCCCCACCATCGACGTGCGCTACGCCGCGGCGGCTGCGATTGTGCTCGCGGTCACGCTCGTCGGCATGTTGATCGCCTCGCGCATGCGCACCGCCGACCGTATCGCTTCCACGGATGATCTGGTGATTCCGGTTCCACCGGCGCCGCCGGAACCGGAGGTGGCACTGGTTCCGAAGGTCGAACAACGCGCCGGCACGGTGCAGGTCCGCGAGCAAGGCCACGATGCGGCCGCCGACGCACGCGACGTGGAAGTCGCCGCCGCCATCCAGCCGGGCCAAACGATCGAAACCCGCGGCAGCGAAAGCACCACCGTCCTCGCTTATGACGACAACACCAGCATCGTGCTCGGCAACGACACGACGTTCACCATTGAAAAGGCCGCGCAAAAACAATTGGCGCTGGAAGCCGGCTCGCTCGCGGCGAATGTGTCACCCCAGCCGGCGTCCAAACCGATGCGCATCGTCACCCCGCACGCGGAAATCCAAGTCGTCGGCACTCGCTTCTCCGTCGAAACCGAACGTGACCACACCAAGCTTTCGGTCACCGAGGGCAAGGTGCTCATTCGATTGATCCAGCAGGAAGACGGCCGATGGACGGAAGTGCCCGCGGGTCGCTACGCCATCGCCCAACCGGCTACACAGAAGGTTGTTGTCAACAACATCCCCGATCTACCGAAGACGTGGTCGGAAGATTTCGAGAACGGCCTGCCTGCGGGTTGGCGCCTTGGCAAACTGGTCAAGGAAAGCTGTTGCAAAGGCACAAAATACAGCGCACGGGCCAAACAGGTGCAGGATGTGTTCCAGATTCGCACGCCGACCAAAAGATCCGAAGGCGAAGGCCTGTTCCAAATTCATCCCGACACGCATGTTCACCTGATTTTGAAAGTGAAAGGTCACGCTGTGGTCAGTTTGTTCATGTCCACTCGGTCGGACGGACCAGTCACGCAGTATGGCAGCTTTGTGTTTCCTGAACTGGACAAGATCATCAAGAAAAACACCTGGTACCAAGTATCGATTCCAATCAGTGCGTTCCAACCCATGCGCGGCACACAAGGCGATTTCCCTCACCCAGACGACGTCCCATTTGAAATGTCGCTCAATAACTTCAAACACGACATTGGTCTGACTCTGGACAAAATATGGGTCACGCGAGGCGGACCCGGCTTCGTTCTCCCAAACGAGATTAAGTAACCGCGCCCGCCTGCCCGTGTTCACAACGCCATCATTCGCAACGTCAATAGGTAAGCACCTGCACACGGAGCCTGCCATGCATTACGTTCGTCTTACCTTGCTTGTCTTTTTCGCTGCGTCCACGATCCAATCGGTGCACGCCGAGCCGCAATGGCCCGCGCCGAAACTCACGGACGACAACTACCGCCGGTGGGTTGACTTTGTGCAACCCAAAAAACACGAACTGAAGTGGCGGTCCATTCGATGGCATAAATCGCTGTCGTCCGCCGCGACCGAAGCCGCGAAACTCAACCGGCCTATCCTGCTGTGGACTATGAACGGCAACCCGTGCGGCGAAACGTGAAACAACGGCGTCAACGGACGCACCTTCGTCTGGTCAGACGAAAACATCCAGAAACTCGCCGCCAACTTTGTCTGCGCCACCGATGAAGCCTGGCTGCTCGGACCGCCCGACTGGTTCAACCCCAACCACGTCGGCAAAGAACAACGCGAAAGCTACTACCTCTTCCAACGCTACAAACGCAACGTGCCGCGCGGACTGATCCCCAACGGCCCAACCGTGCAAGGCGTCTACTGCCTGATGCCCGACGGCACGCACCTGTCCGGCTTCTTTGCCTGGGCGCACAAGGACCGGACCGAGCGCATCATCCAACAGGGCTGGGAGAACTACCTCGCTATCGCCAAACAGCGGAACATCCAAGCCAAGCCCATCCCCGACACGCGCCCCGACTTCACCGGCGGTAAAACAATCGAACCCGGCGGGGTGAAACTGCAAGTCACCTCGCGCGACCTGCCCCGCGGCAACGATACCAAGCCCGGCCGCAACCACGCCGAACGCAGCGCCTACAACATCAACTGGTTCGACCTGTCACCACGCGAAGCCCGCGCGTTTGTCGCCGAAAACAATCAGCGTCAGGCGATCCCCGCCAAACTCGCGCAAGGGCTCGCCCTCCGTACCCTGCGCGACAACGTGCGCGGGCAGGTGAGCGACTGGCGGCAAAACGATCTGCGAAAGACGGAACTCTTCACGCAGCGAATCAACCAACAAGACAACCTCATCACGTCGAGCATCACCGGACAGGTTCACCTCGGCGGAGCCAATCGCTCCTTCGTCGGCGAACTGCGCGGCCGGGTGGTGTTCGATGCAAGCACACAGCGGGTCAAGTCATTCGAGCTGATCGCCGTCGGTCAGCGCACCGGTCGCACACAATTCAATGGCCGACAACACGATCTCGGCCCCGCGCCCATGGGCGTCGCCCTGACCATGCACCCGGTGACTGCCTCAAAGTAGTTTGGTGAACTCCGCGTTTATGACGTTCCGCGTGCCATGGCTGGCTTGTCCAGCCGTGCGGTTCCACTGTTAATTCACGGCTGGGCAAGCCAGCCATGGCACACCCTTGTGTGGGAATGACGGAGATGGCGATGGCAACAAGTGATTGGCCGCGTCGACGCATGCAAAGCCGGGCCTGTTCCGCATCGCCACCGCTATAATGCGGCCATGAAGACTCGTGCTACCCCAACCACAGCCACCGCTGCGCTGATCGTCATCACCATGACCGCGATGCGATCCTTCGGCGCGGGACTGCCGGACAAAGTCGACTATAACCGCGACATTCGGCCGATCCTTTCCAACAACTGCTTCCTCTGCCACGGACCGGACGAAGCGCACCGCAAAGCCAAGCTGCGTCTGGACACGCGTGACGGCGCGCTCAAAGACCTTGACGGTTACAGCGCGGTCGTACCCGGCAAGCCGGACATCAGCGAACTGGTCATTCGCATTCTGGACAGCGATGATCCGATGCCGCCGACCAAAAGCGGCAAGAAACTGACGGACCGCGAAATCGGCCTGCTGAAAAAGTGGGTCGAGCAAGGCGCTGGTTACGCCAAGCACTGGTCGTATGCGAAGCCGCAGCGTCCCGCGCCGCCGCAGACGAAGAACAAACGTTGGAGCCGCAACGCAATCGACGCGTTCATTCTCGCACGGTTGGAGCGAGAGGGCCTCGTTCCGCAGGAGCGTGCGGACCGGTACACGCTGATTCGCCGGGCCTCGCTGCACCTGACGGGTTTGCCGCCGACGTTGGAGGAAGTGGAAGCGTTCATCAACGACAAATCTGAGAACGCGTACGAGAAGGTCATCGACCGCCTGCTCGCCTCCTCGGCGTACGGCGAACACTGGGCCGCGCTGTGGCTGGACCTGGCGCGGTACGCCGACTCCGCCGGCTACGCCAACGATCCGCCGCGCACCATCTGGATGTACCGAAACTGGGTCATCAAGGCGATCAACAACAACATGCCGTTCGATCAGTTCACGATCGAACAACTGGCCGGCGACCTGTTGCCGAATCCGACGCAGGACCAACTCATCGCCACGGCGTTCCATCGCAACACCGTGACCAACAGCGAAGGCGGCACCAACGATGAAGAGTTTCGCACCGTGGCCGTCAACGATCGTGTGAGCACGACCATGCAGGTGTGGATGGGTACGACGATCGAATGCGCGCAGTGTCACAACCACAAGTACGATCCGATCTCGCAGGAAGAGTATTACCAACTGTTCGCGATTCTGAACAACACCGAAGACGCCGACCGCGCCAACGAAGCGCCGACGCTCATGTCGCTTTCCGATCAGCAGAAACAACAACGAGCGGCGATTGAGGCCAAGATCGCAGCGTTGCAAAAGCTAATCGCAGACGAAGCGAAGAAACCGAAAGGCCCAAACGCCACCGGTGTAAAAATCCCCAAACGCACCGGCAAAATCCCCGTGCGCTATTTGCGCGTGCAGGCGATCGGCAAGCAGATGTTCCTGCACTTGGCGGAGGTCGAGGCCTTTGTCGGGTCCGACAACGTGGCCGTCAAAGGCAAAGCCACGCAAAGCACCACGGCCTACAACGGCCCGGCGAAACTCGCCAATGACGGTAAGCGCGACGGCAACTACGAAAACAAATCCGTCTCCCACACCGCGCAGGAAGACAACCCCTGGATCGAAATCGATCTCGGCAAAGCCGTCCACCTCGACAAGGTCATGGTGTGGAACCGCACCGATGGCGACGTCGGCAGCCGGCTCAAACAGTTCCGCCTGATCGCGATGAACGCCAATCGTGAGCCGGTCTGGGTGCGACAGGTGAATCAAACGCCGAAACCTTCAGTTCAGGTTGTTCTGCCTGCGTCGTTCGAGGCATTCACCGCCAAAGACACCACCGACCTCGCGGCACATCTGACCGGTTCCCTGGCAACGAATAAAGCCGCCTCGCCGTTGCAGAAGCAGGTCGCCGCGTTGCAGAAACAACTCAACGGCATCAAGGGGATTCCGACGCCGATCATGCGCGAACTGACGGGCAACCGTCGCCGCAAGACGCATATCCTCATGCGCGGCAACTTCCTCGACAAGGGCAAGCAGGTCACTGAAGGTACACCGCAAACGTTTCATGCGTTCCCCGATGACCAACCCAAAAACCGGCTCGGCCTGGCGCGATGGCTGGTCAGTGAAGATAACCCGCTCACCGCACGCGTCATTGTCAATCGTTACTGGGAGGAAATGTTCGGAGCCGGCATCGTGCGCACCAGCGAAGAGTTTGGCAACCAGGGTGAACTGCCGACCCATCCGGAATTGCTCGACTGGCTGGCGACAGAACTGATCCGCCTCAAGTGGGACACCAAAGCGCTGTTGAAGACGATTGTGATGTCGTCGGCATATCAGCAATCATCGCGGGTCACACCACAAGCGCTGGCGAAGGATCCGGCGAATCGGTTGTTGTCACGCGGGCCACGGTTTCGCCTGTCTGCTGAAGTGATTCGCGATCAGGCACTGGCGGTCAGCGGCCTGCTCAGCCGCAAGATGTACGGCCCATCGGTGAAACCGCCGCGGCCAAAACTCGGCCTGCGCGCTGCGTTCGGCGGCTCCACCGACTGGAACACCAGCGGCGGCGAAGACAAATACCGTCGCGGGCTGTATACCACATGGCGGCGCAGCTTGGCGTACCCCTCAATGGCAACGTTCACCGCGCCCAGCCGCAATGTCTGCACGATTCGCCGCATCCGCACGAATACGCCGTTGCAGGCGCTGGTCACGCTGAACGACCCGGTGTACGTCGAAGCCTCACAGGCACTGGCGCGACGGATGATGGCCGAAGGCGGCAAGTCGATTGATCAGATCGCCGCCTACGGATTCCGCCTCTGCCTGTCGCGTCCGCCCAACGCCGAGGAAGTGAAACGGATTCGGTCCTTGTTTGAGAGAGCCCGCGCAAAGTTCGCCCAAGAGGAACAAGCGGCCAAAGACTTGGCGACCGTCCCCATCGGCGCCGCGCCGCAAGGCGTCAATATCACCGACCTCGCCGCGTGGACGCTCGTCGCGAATGTGTATTTGAATCTGGATGAAACGTTGATGAATCGGTAACCGACATGCGCTGCGCCTGTGTCATTCTGATCGCGACGATTGCCGGCTGCCAGGCGGCACCCGAGCAACCTGCGCAGGAAATTGTCGGCTACTGGACGCCCATCGGTGCAGCGCAGTTTGTTGAAAATGATGGAAGCAAGAATCATCCGATTATCGCTGGCGTGCTGGCTGAGCATGACATCCCTGTCGAGTTTCAATACAAGGGCATTGCCGTGCCGTGGTTCAAGGCGGACCAGGCTCGCGAAGTACTCATGACCGACACACGCCTTAGCGGCCGCGACATCACAGTGATTTTCGCTGTGAGTGCAGGAACAGCGGAGAAAACACAAGACGGCTTCACGATTCCTGACATCCGACAACTACCGCCAAGCACCGAATAATGCACTTGATGACAACCCGCCCCTCCTTCAAGGGAGGGGAGAAGGACGGACCATGAACCCCCAACACGAACACAACCTCAACCTCACCCGCCGACATTTTCTGCGTAACTGCAACGTCGGCCTTGGCTCGATGGCGCTGGCGTCGCTGATGCATGACGATGCACGCGCAGACGTGAAGATCGATCGGATCAATCCGCTCGCCGAGCGGAAGCCGCATTTTGCCGGCAAGGCCAAGCACGTGATCTACCTGCATATGGCCGGCTCGCCGCCGCATCTCGACCTGTTCGACTACAAGCCGAGCCTCGTCAAAATGGACGGCAAGGACTGCCCTGATGAGTATTACAAGGGCAAGCGCTTCGCCTTCACGTCCGGTCGACCCAAACTGCTCGGCACGCCGCGCAAATTCGCGCAACATGGCAAAAGCGGCGCGTGGGTGTCTGACGCTCTGCCCGAACTGTCGAATATGACGGATGACATTTGTTTTATCAAGTCCATCAACACCGACCAGTTCAATCACGCGCCGGCACAACTGTTGCTTTACACTGGTTCGCCGAGGCAAGGTCGGCCGTCGATGGGCACATGGGTGACCTACGGACTCGGCACGGAAAACCAGAACCTTCCCGGTTTCGTCGTGCTCATCAGCGCGGGCACGGCGCCGTCGGCCGGCAAGAACGCGTGGGGCAGTGGCTTTTTGCCCAGCGTGTTCCAGGGTGTGCAATGCCGATCGCAAGGCGACCCCGTGTTGTACGTTTCCAATCCCAAAGGCATGGACCGCGATACACGGCGACTGAGCCTCGACGCGTTGCGCGACCTCAACCAGATGCAGGCGAAAGAACTCGGCAACCCGGAAACGCTGACACGCATCGCACAGTATGAACTGGCGTTCCGCATGCAGATGTCCGTGCCGGAAGTGATGGACATCTCGAAGGAGCCGAAGGCGTTGATCGATGATTACGGCGCCCAGCCCGGCGGCGCAAGCTTCGCCAATAACTGTTTGCTCGCGCGGCGGCTGGTCGAGTCCGGCGTGCGCTACGTGCAACTGTTCGACTGGGGTTGGGACTTTCACGGCACCAACCCGAAGGAAGACATCCGCGACGGACTGACCAAGAAGTGTGCTCCCATGGACAAAGCCGTCGCCGCACTCATCCGTGACCTCAAACAGCGCGGCCTGCTGGACGAAACACTGATCATCTGGGGCGGCGAGTTCGGTCGAACGCCCTTCCGCGAAGGCCGCACCTCAAAAGGCAAAGTGCTCGGCCGCGACCACTTCCCCGATTGCTACACCATGTGGATGGCCGGCGGCGGCGTCAAACCCGGTATCACCTACGGCGCGTCCGACGAACTCGGCTTCACTGTCGCCGAAAACAAAGTCCACATCCACGACCTGCAAGCCACCATCATGCACTGCCTCGGCTTCGACCATGAGAAGCTGACGTTCCGCTTCCAGGGCCGCGACTACCGCCTGACCGACGTGCATGGGCATGTGGTCAAAGACGTATTGGTGTAAAGTGAAAACTGGACACATGGCCGTGTGCGATACGCAACTCGGCCTCGACGACGGAATCACACGATGCAAAGTCAAAGTGTGATTCCGTCCTGTCGGCTGTCCTCAATCCTTCGATCAACTTAATCCAGATCGCCGAACGTAATCAACCGATGATTGGCGGCATTGTCGTTGTCGCCGGCGAAGAACAGCTTCTTCTGAAGGTTGGCCAACATCGTGTCGGTTTCCATGTCGTCGAAGACGGTGGTGTTGTTGAGCACGTTGCCGCCGTTCAACCCGCCGCCGTTGAAGATGTTGCTCACGCGGGTCTCGAAGGTGTTGCCACTCGACCACTCAGCCATGATGCCCATCAACGCGGCCAGGTCATTGTCGTGACTGGTGGTCCCGCCAATGAGCAGATCTTCACCCTCGCGGCCGTCGAGGAAGTCGGCGCCCGCGCCACCGATGAGGATGTCATCGCCGCGGTTGCCGATCAGTTGATCGTTACCGTCGCCGCCGTTGAGCAAGTCATCGCCCATGTTGCCGAAGATGCGGTCATTGCCGCCCTCGCCGAACAGTTTGTCGTCACCGTTGTTGCCGACGATAAAGTCGTCGCCGTCGCCGCCGAACACCGTGGTGTTGCCTTGGCCGGCATCCACACGGTCGTTCCCGCTACCGAGGCGAATGGTGATGTCATCGCTGTTCTGGACGCGCACCCAGTCGTTGAATGGAGTCACGGTGAGATCGCTGATCGACATCAGCAGATCCATGAAGTGACTGCCGATGCGGGCGCTCGTGCCGACGCCCAGATTCAACGCCACACCCTGCGGCGCGTCGGAGAGGTCCACGCTGTTGTTGCCGATGAAATCATTGATGATCAGTCGACCCGGCGCTGTCTTCGAAAGTTTGTAACTGTCGTCACCACCGTCGTCGTTGATCTCAATCGTGTCGAGTCCGACATAGAACACATCGAGGCCGGACAGGTTCACACGGTCATCGAACAGTTCGACCGAATCGTCGCTTGCATCGAGCAGCACAATGAGTTCATCGCCGCTGCGGCCGCCGGCATCGAAGGTGATACCACCGGGCAAGTTGAACTGGCCGCCGAACTGGAAGTCAATGGTCACCAGTTCAGCAAGGATGCCGTCGCCGCCGATGAGCAGCGAATTGGTCGCCGCCAGCGCCTGGTCCAGCAACACCTCACCGGTCAACTGATTGATCGCTTCGATGTTCGCGCCATTGCGGCGGATGAGCAGTGGGATCGGCCGCGTGTCGGAAAGGTCTCGCGTCAGATCGATCACCGGATTGGGATCAACCTCGCCGCCGCCTTCATCTACGTTGTTCAGATTGATCGTGATTGTCGCGGTGTCGGTCAATACGCCGTCGGTCACTTCCACTTCAAGTGTGAAACTCGGCGTGGTTTCAAAATCAAGCTGCCCGGTATCGGCGACGGTAAGCTGCCCGTTCGCTGCGACGCTGAACGCCGTTTGACCCGTACCGCCGACAACACCAATCGTGGGCGCACTGTCGACGTCGCTGAACACTATCGTGCCCACCACGGTGTTGTTCGGCGAGTTTTCATCGACCGAGAACGATTGATCCTCCACCACCGGCGCGTCGTTGACCGGCAGAATGGTGATCGAAGCGGTGGCGATGTCCGTGCCGCCGTTGCCGTCGCTGATGGTGTAGTTGAACGTATCGCCGCCGCTGACGTTGGCGTTCGGGGTGTAGTCGAACGTGCCGTTGTCGTTGAGTTGCAGCGTGCCGTTGGCCAGTGCGATGGCGTTGTTCACATTGGCCGCGTTGCCATTGACCGCGGTGACGGTCAGTGCGTCGCCATCGGCATCACCGTCCGCGCCGTTGCCGTTGTCATTGAGCACGTCGCCATTGAGAACAGTGTCTTCATTCGTCGTGAACTCATCATCCTCGGCCACGGGGGGGCGGTTCGGTTGAACCACGTCAAACGTGACCGCGTCCTGGTCGTCCTCGGCCGCGTCGTTATTGTTGGGTGTTGAGTCAGGGTCGAACTGGTCGACGGCCGTCACCTGTGCCACGTTTTCAAAACTGCCTTCCTGGGTGACACGGAACTGAATGTCGAGCGTGGTCGATTCCGATGTGTTCAACGATCCGACATTCCAGACACCTGTGTTGGTATCGAACGTGTCCGTGGCGTCCTGGAGCGTAACGTTCTCAATCACGATACCGCTGGGCAGTTGATCGGTTACGACCACGTTGGTGGCGGTGTCGGGGCCGAGGTTGGTCAACGTGAGGGTAAACGTGGCCAGGTCGTCCACGTCAAGCGAGGCGTCGTCGATGATCTTGACCAGTTGGAGGTCAGCCGCCTGCGCCACACCGATGAACGTCTGCGATTCGTTGTCGAGCAGATCGGGATCGAGTTGATCGCTGGCCAGCACGGAAACGGTGTTGCTCAGCGCGCCGGTGTCATCAACACGGACAGTGATGTCAATGGACGCCGACTGTCCGTCAGCCAGGTCGCCGACGGTCCAGAGGCCTGAGCCGTCGTCGTATGTGCCGTCGCCGGCGCTGGAGACGAAGACGAAGTCGTCACCGAGCACATCGGTCAGCAACACCCCGGTTGCGTCGTCCGGCCCATCGTTGGTGACGGTGAGCGTGAAGGTGATTTCCTCGCCGAAGTTGGGTGACGGGTTGTCCACCGTTTTCTCGACGCGCAGGTCGGCCGCGACATCGCGGATGGTGAAGACCACCGTATCTTGATCATCTTCGTCCTCCACGCCGTTGGCTGGGAACGAATCCGGATCGCCCTGATCGACCTCAACGACCTCCGCCGTGTTTGAGATCGGCGCGCCGGTGAACGGTGAGAGTATCGCCAAGGTATTGATGACGAGCGTCACACTCTGACCCGGCGCTACTTCACCAACCGTCCAGTCGCCGGAGATGTCGTCATACTGGCCCTGGCTGGGCGTGGCATTGTTGAAAAGCACACCGATCGGCAGCACATCGCTGACGACCACGCCGGTGGCGGTGTCCGGCCCGTCGTTGGTCAGTGTGATCAGGAAGGTCAGTTGGTCGCCGACTTTCACATCGGTTTCATTTTCGCCATTGACCAGCATCGACTTGTCCAATGACAGGTCAGCCAGCAGCGGGAGAATGGCGAGCGTGACGGAAGCCTGATCGTCCTCTTCCTCGATGTTGTTATCCGGTGTGGAATCGGGATCGAACTGATCCGCGGCGAT
>JANQKH010000295.1 GCA_028281215.1 Phycisphaeraceae bacterium
GACCCTTCCGATCACGTCGACGGCCAAGCCGACTCCTACGACGCTGCCACACTGGAAGCGAAGTTTCAGCAGGTTCAATCCGAAGTCGGTTGGCTGGATCAATATCAAGGCAAAACTGTCAACGTCGAGGACGGTCCGACGATTGTGTTCGATGAACATACCCTTCGCCGCGCCGCGGTGAAGTATGGCCGAGCGATCAATCACACGCTCGCGCTCGCCGCCTACATCAAGGACAAAGCAACCAAACACGAACAACCACACGAGATCGAACTCAGCGTCGACGAAACCCCGCAGCCGACATCGACGGCGGAGCACTACATCATTGCCGATCAGTGCCGGCGTGCGGACATGAACCTGGTCAGCCTCGCACCGCGATTCGTCGGCGACTTCGAGAAGGGCATCGATTACAAGGGCGATCTCCAAATGTTCGAGCGCTCGCTCGCCGAGCACGTCGCCATCGCCAAACAGATTGGCCCGTACAAACTCAGCTTGCATTCCGGGTCGGACAAACTGTCGATCTACCCGTCGTTCGCCCGCATCACCGGCGGTCTGTTCCACGTCAAGACCGCGGGCACGAGTTACCTCGAAGCGATCCGAGTTGTTGCTCGGCACGATGATGAACTGTTGCGCGACATTATTCAGTTCAGCCGCGAACGGTTCGCCGAAGACAAAGCGACCTACCACATCTCCGCCACGCTTGAAGCCGTGCCGTCCACCGAGCAGGTGACCGATGCCGCCGAACTCGAACGACTTTACCTCGACGAGAATGACGGCCGCCAGATTCTGCATGTCACGTTCGGCTCCGTGCTGACCGACGCCCTGTTCCAACCGGCGATTCGCGACTTGCTCAAACATCACAAGGACACGCACCGGGACGTGCTCGCGGCGCACTTCGGCAAGCACCTGCAAGCCCTGCGGCAGGGGATGTGAATGTTTCAGTGCACGGGGTTCGCCGCACGCCCGTGACTGCGACAAAACTCACCCCTCACCCCGCCGCTGCTGCGTCAAGGAACCATGTCAGTTCACCGTCCACCGGATCGATGCCCGTGATGGGCAGTTCCTGAATGTCAGCCGCGCCGTTACGCATCGCTTCGTCGACCTTCTGAATCGTCTCGCGTTTCTTGTCACCCACCGCGAGAACCGCCAACTGCCGAGCCGCGTTCAGCAACGGATAGGTCATCGTCAACCGCACCGGCGGCGTCACGTGTGGTCCGTCGTTGATCACGATCCAGACGTCTTCCACTGCCAGCGCGTCAGATTGCGGGAACAGGCTCGCCGTGTGCGCATCGTCGCCCATGCCGAGCAGCACAAAGTCCATGCGCGGCGGCGCGGCGTCTTGGTGATCAAAAGCGTGACGCAACTCATCGATGTAAATCGCCGCGGGGTTGTTTTCCATCACCGGCATCCCATGTACCTGCCGTTTGCGAATCGGCACATGCTCGGTCAGCGACTCGCGGATCATGCGAATGTTCGATCGCTCATCATCATCGGGCACGCAGCGTTCATCGACGATCCAGATGTGTGTGTGTTGCCACGGGAATAACCGCTGGTCGGGATGGGTGGCCATTAGCATGTAAAACGGTTCCGGTGTCGAACCTCCCGACAGCGCCAGGTGAAATACGCCGCGCTCTTCGACGGCCTCATCCGCCGCCCGCGCCAACGCCATGGCCAGTCCTTCATGCAACGCGCGTGCGTCCTTGCCGACGATCACGTTGCCA
>JANQKH010000320.1 GCA_028281215.1 Phycisphaeraceae bacterium
CCCTTTAGCAATCATCAGATCGCATTCGTTTGTGCTGCGGGCGAAGGCAAGTTGATCGTCATCTCAACTCTGGCCAACAAAGACACTGTCCTGAAAAAACCCACGCCAAAGGAAGGAAAACTGTTCGTCTTCGACGACGCGAAGAAACAGATCGTTCGTGAGATTACCGTGGTGGAAGGCGTGCGTGGTCCAGGCCCGATCGTCTGGGCAGGTGGCAATCGCGTCATTGGCTGGACCAATGATCCTTCGGCGACAACCAGGAGCATTCTCTACGGCGTCGATTTTGAACAAGGCCGAGTCGCCTGGAAACTGTCGTTGCCATGGAAACTGCCCGTTGTACTTGGGTCGAATCAGGAA
Organism: Phycisphaeraceae bacterium; assembly: GCA_028281215.1. Taxonomy (GTDB): domain Bacteria; phylum Planctomycetota; class Phycisphaerae; order Phycisphaerales; family Phycisphaeraceae; genus JANQKH01. Next base: position 358 of record JANQKH010000320.1, read on the forward strand.
GAGGCGTGGGATTTTCGCCTCGGACCGGACGGCCGCATTTGGACGTTCATGGGCCCTGCCGGTAAAACACTTGTTCGAATCGATCCGCAGACAGCCAAGGTGCAGCCTGTTGCCCAAGTCGCCAAAGGTGGACGCATGGCATTCAGCGGAAGAGACGTCTACCTGTCCGGCACAACGTTTTTGCGCCGTCTGAAAGGGGTGGCGTCAGGTAAATGAGAAGACTCATCTGAACATTTTGGATGCTGATCGATTGGTGGTCTGGCAGATCGAGGAGGTTCCGAGGCCTGCCGAAACCAATTGTTGGCCATTTGGCTTCAATCACTCCGCACCCTTGCGAAACTGCCGCTGCTTCTCCTTCGGCCACACGCTGACATCACTGTCGTCGTCGTAGTGTTTCCGCAATCGACTGAGTTCTTCTTTCACGTCAACGATGGTCGATGCGTACTTCGAATCGTTGTAGAGGTTCTTTAGTTCATCGGGATCGTTTTTCAGATCGTAGAATTCCCACTCATCGAAGTGATAAAAGTGCATCAGTTTGTAGCGTTCGGTGCGGACGCCGTAGTGGCGGGGGACCATGTGGACGCTGGGGTATTCGTAGTAGTGGTAGTAGATGGACTTTCGCCAGTCCTTGGGTGTTTTGCCTTTCAATAGCGGCACGACGGATTTGCCTTGAATGTCCTTGGGAATGTCCGCACCGGCGATGTCCAGAAAAGTCGGTGCGTAGTCCAGGTTCTGCACTAGGTCCGTATTCTTCGACCCGGCCTTGATCGTGCCCGGCCAATGCACGATGAACGGCATCTTCAGCGACTCTTCATACATCCAGCGCTTGTCGTACCAGCCGTGATCGCCGATGTAGAAGCCCTGGTCTGAGCAGTAGATGACGATGGTGTTGTCAGCGAGACCGAGTTCGTCAAGGGTCTTGCGTAGGCGGCCGACCGATTCATCGACGCCGCGTACGCTGCGTAGATAGTTTTTCGCGTAGCGTTGAAACTTCCATCGGACGAGATTTTTGCCCTTGAGTTTTGCTTCGTGGAAAGCCTTGTCACGCGGCGCATAGGCGGCACGCCATTTCTTCATTTGTTCATCGCTCATACGTTGCATGTTCCGCCAGGCAGACTTATCGATACGGCCTTTAATGGCGTTGCCGTTGAACTCTTTGGTGAGGTCGAGAAACAAGTCGAAGTTCAGGTGCATGTGCCGGTCAATCTCTAACTCCTGCCAACGCGCGGGGCTCGCGTTGTCTTTGTAATCGTCGAAAAGCGTGGGCGGCTCGGGAATGTCAATGTCGGCGTAAAGATCGAGGTGTCGCAGCGCCGGCATCCAATTGCGGTGTGGTGCCTTGTGCTGCACCATCAACATGAACGGTTTTCCTTTCGCGCGTTTGTTCTTCAGGAAGTCAACCGCCATGTCGGTGACGATGTCGGTGCAATAACCCTCGACGCGAATCCGACCCTTGGGCGTAATGAAGTCCGGGTTGTAGTAGAGCCCTTGGCCCGGCAACACCGTCCAACTGTCGAAGCCTTGCGGATGGCCCTTGAGGTGGCTTTTGCCGTAGATGGCGGTTTGGTAGCCGGCTTTCTGAAGCAACTTTGGGAACGTCTGCTGGTTCCAGTTGAAGGTGTTGCCGTTGTTCATAAACCCGTTCTTATGGCTGTGCTTGCCGGTCTGAATGACGGCACGGCTGGGGCCACAGATCGAATTCGTGCAAAAACTGTTGACGAACAGCATGCCTTCGGAGGCGAGTTTGTCGATGTTCGGCGTCGGATTCACCGATTTGAGCCAACCGTCATAGGCGCCGATCGCATGCGGCGCATGGTCATCGGTGAAAACGAAGACGATGTTGGGGCGTTTGTCCGCGGCGTGAACAGCAACTGCAGCAAGGAGGACGAACAACAATGCGGGTGAGTGACGTTGCATCTTTGATCCGTTCAGAAATATTGGAAAGAGAATGCGCAGTATGATTATCACGGATATCAGGATCGACTGCAAAGTGCGCAGAAAACTGAATTCATAACTCCCCTCCCCGAGAGACAGGGGATTTGGAACGGAATCATGACGTGTCACAACACCCATCGGCTACAATGTTTCTCGATCATGCAAGCGCCCACTCCGGAGCCGTCTCATGTCCCATCGCACCACGCGTCGTAATTTTGTGCAACTCACTGCCGCGGCTGCTGTCACCACGCCCTTTGCCGGTCACGTATTTTCAAAATCGATTTCGCCCAACAGTAAACTCAATCACGCCTCCATTGGTGTTGGTGGCAAAGGCGTCAGCGATCAGGCGGCGTTCAGCAGCCACAAACAAACTCAACTCGTCGCGATCTGCGACGTGGATGAACAACGCCTTGATGCTGCTTACAGGAGGGCCAAAGCGCAAGGCTACGAGCCACGCAAATACACCGACTGGCGGGAACTGTTCGACCAGGAAGGTGACAAGATCGATTCCTGCAACGTCACTGTGCCCGACCACATGCACGCGGCGATTACGATGACCGCGATGCGCAAGGGCAAGCACGTGTATTGTCAGAAGCCGTTGTGCCATGACGTTGCTGAAGCGCGGGCGATCGCCGACGCGTCGAAAAAGTTCGGCGTCACCACGCAACTCGGCACGCAGGGAGCCGCGTCATTCGGCAATCGCCTCGCGGTGTATCACCTGCAAAACGGCGACCTCGGCAAGATCAAACGCGTGGTGCTCTGCTCCAACCGTCCCGGCGCGATCAAACGTTATCGCCTGCCGGGACCGCGCCCTGAAAAAGGTCAGCCCGCGCCGAAACATCTGCACTGGGACCAATGGATCGGCACGGCGCCGTACCGTGACTACGCACCCGGTATTTATCACCCGACCGTCTGGCGGGCGTGGCAGGACTTCGGCACCGGCTGGTCGGGCGACATCGGCTGCCACATTCTCGACGCCGTGTGGAAAGGGCTCGGTCTGACCTCGCCGAAATCGATTCACGCCACCGTACAGGAATCATGGAAAAATAGTCCCGCGCGGCGACGCGATGTCTTCCCGCAAAGCGATCACATCACTTGGATTTTTCCCGGAAACAAATTAACCGTCGGCGACCTGAAAATGGAATGGTTCGACGGTAATTTCTTCCCGCCGAAGGATGTGCAGGCGATGTGCGAGTTGCCTGTATATCCCACCGAAAGCGCGATGATCATCGGAGAGGAAGGCTCGATGCTCGTGCCCAACGGCCGCGCCGAAGCACACCTGTTCCCCCATGCAAAGTTTAAGGACATCCAACGCCCCAAACTCGAACCCCGCAGCCACTACCACCACTTCCTCGACGGCTGTCTCGGCAAAGTGAAAAACGAAAGCCACTTTGAAGTCGCCGGCCCGATGACGGAAACGGTGTTGTTGGGAACAGTGGCGATCCGTACACCGGGACAGATGCTGTATTGGGATTCGAAGAAGTTGGCGGTGACGAACAATGCGGACGCTCAAATGTTGATCAAACGGACGTATAGGAAGGGGTGGGAGGTAGAGGGGTTGGTGTGAGGACTTGATTGTTCAAACTTACCCCCACGTTTCTTCAAACACTTCCTTCTTAAACCCCACCGTGAACTTTTTCCCATCCGTCACGATCGGTCGCTTGATCAGTTTGCCGTTTTCTGCGAGGAGTGTGATCGCCTCCGCTTCGCTTATTTTCGGCAGTTTGTCTTTCATTTTCATTTCGCGGTAGAGCACGCCGGACTTGTTGAACAGGTCTTTGAGCGTGTATTCGCCGGCTTTGAGAATCGCTTTGAGTGTGGCTTTGCTCGGCGGTTTCTCGGTGATGTCGATCGCCTTGTATTGGATACCGGCGGCATCAAGGTGTTTGAGTGCGTTGCGGCAAGTGGAACATTTTGGGTATTGGTAGACGGTAAGCATGGCAGCAGGGAATCAGGATTCAGGATTCAGAATCCATGTGTTTAGCGGGCGATCGCAGATCGCCGTTCAAGCATCCACTTATTCAGCCGTTGCCGCCGCAGCTTCGCGAGCTTTCTTGGCGGCAATGAAAGACTTGATGCTGAGGATCACATGGACGAGACAGACGCCGCCCATGATGAGCTGGGCGAGCACGGCGGTTTCCTTGCCTTCGGCACCCATGTTTTTGAAGCCCATGCCCAGCCCGCCGAGCGTACCCAGCAGCGTCAGCACCACCGCAACGTGGGCGGCATGTTTGTTCGCAGCAGGTTTGCAACAACCCACACAGCCGAGGATGGCGACCGGTAAACCAACGAAGGCGGGGATCAACGCGGTAACACGTGATTTCCCTTCAGGGACATCAGCGGTCAAAAAAAAGACGACGCCGACCGCGACGAGAATCAGACCGATTGCCATGGTGATCTTGGCCACAATGAACTCCTTGCACGCTAGCGTGCGCTTGGTTGGGCTAAGAGTCTAGGCAAGTCGGTGAGACGTGCCAAATAAATCTGCGATGGACAGACATTGGCGAAACGAATCACGACTGATTATCAGTTGTTCAGCTTTAAGTTGATGCCGATCTTCTTCGCGTCCTTGACGCAGATGTCTGCATTGAGCGGAATGTAGCCGTCGCGCACGACCTGCGATTGGCCTTCGCGGCTGTAGACAAAGCGATAGAACTCGCGCACCGCAGGCGAGAGCAGTTTCTTTTTCGCATGGAAATTCACGTAGACGAAAAGCCAGCGGCTCAGCGGGTAGCCGTCGAGCGGATGCAGCGTGTAGTAGGGCGGTTTTGATGACGAGCCTTCGGCGATAGCTGCCGAGGCCGATGCGGTTTTCTTGTTATCCGGCCGGCCGCGCTCGGCAATGATGGGAACCACCTTGACATCGGCGGTCATGTATCCGATCCCGGAATAACCAATGCCGTAGCGGTCGCGAGCAACCTGAGCGACGACGGACGAACTGCCCGGTTGCTCCCGAACGTGGTGTTTGAAGTCGCCTTTGTTCAGGGCGCGCACTTTGAAGAAGCCATAAGTGCCTGACGCTGAGTTTCGCCCATACATGTTGATGGGTTTGGCCTTCCACTCGCCGGTCATCCCCAACTCGTCCCAGAAGGCGATGTCTTTCGGGTGACCCCGCTTGCGTGTGGAGGAGAAGATGGCGTCCGCCTCAGCCATGGTGAGCCCGCGCTTGACGATGGGATTGTCTTTGTGAACGTAGATCGCCAGGACATCGATTGCGACGCGCATCGGGATCGGCTCATACCCGTGCTTGTCTTTGAACATCCTCAGTTCTCGTTCCTTCATTGGACGGCTCATGGGACCGATTTCCGTCACGTCATTCGTCAATGCGTAGGGTGCGGTCGATGAACCCTTGCCCTCGATTTCAAAATTGAGATTTGGGTGAACCTTGGACAGTTCTTCGCCCCACAAGGTCATCAGATTGTTCAAGGTGTCTGAACCGATCGACCGTAAGCTGCCATTCACTTTGTTAGACGGCACAAATTTCGGCAGCCGTGTGTCGACGCGTGCGAGTTTCCTCCAAGGCCGTTGTTCAGCTGGTCCTTCCGCCAGACTTTGAGATACGTTCAGGAATGCGACTAGAACGACCACGATGCGAATAGTGATATGAGGCCATGAATCAATCATGCCTAGGATTGTATTCACAGCAGTTTGAACGATTTAATGTGATATTCGCCATTCATGAATTCCTAACATTGCCCATCAGGCAAAGGTGATCATGCGACCCCAGCTTTTCATCATTTCAACCTCCCGGCTGATCTTGCGGGCACCATCCCAGTCGGACGTTGATTCATGCGTTGCCCGCTGGACCGATGACCGGGTGATGGAACACATGGGCGGTCCGCGAAACCCCGACGATTTGAGGGCGGCATTTATTGAATCACTGAAGCCGGAGCATCAATGCGATGATCAATGGTGGACCATCGTCGCAGCAGCAAGCGATCAACCCATTGGCGATATCGGCCTCATCCAAAAGACAGTGGACGGCAAATCTGAGACCGAACTGGTCTACATTCTCGATCACGATCAATGGGGCCAGGGTTTTGCGAGCGAAGCTGCGTCGGCACTGCTGCAACACGCCTATTCCGCTGGCGGATACGCCCGCATCGTTTCCCTCATCCATGAAAATCACATCGCATCGCAGCGCGTCGCCATCAAGGCCGGTATGTCGTGCCATAAGAAAACCGTCCGGCCCGGTGAGGGGGAAGACGGTCGCGTGATGTTGGTATTTGTTTCCGAACGATCAGCCGGCTGAAAGCAGTTGCTGCCGAAACCAGGCGATCGGGAAGTAGCGATGCCGGGGGTCGGGTTTGCCATCCGCGATCTGCACGTGATGCGCGGGGATGTGCAGTTTCTTTTGCAGTTGTTGGACGAGGTGAACCAGTTCGGCGCGCTGACGGTCGGTTGGGCCGGTCTTGGAGAAGTCGCCGATAACGCAGATGTCGATGACTTTGTTGCTGTTGCCTTGCCCACGATGGACCAGGGAGGTGAAGCCGGGCTTCTGGATTTGCCAGAGGTTGCCCATTTCGATTTCACCGTCGTTGGCTCCTTGGCCGTTGCCG
>JANQKH010000344.1 GCA_028281215.1 Phycisphaeraceae bacterium
TGGCAACGCGCAGCAGTGTCGCGCGTTCCACCTTCGGTGCCGGTTTGTTGTTATTGTCGATGGCATAGTTGACGCCGAAATATTGCATCCAACCCGGCCGGCCGCCCGGTTTGACCAACCTTTGTTGAAGCACGGCGGCCGTGGGATAGAGAAACGCCATCTGTTCGCGAGCCGTCTCGTAGATGTTGGTGATCTTCATTTCGCTGCGTGTCTGCTTGAGGTACAGCGTCATGACGTAGGTGCGATCTTTTTCGATGCGCAGGACGGCGTCGTCACCGGTGCGGCGTTTGAGCGTGGAGCCGAGCGGCGGCCGCAGCGTTACGCCGAACGATCCTTCACGCCATCGCTTGGTCGCCAGGTAGCGATTGAGCCGGGGGTCTTCGCCCTCATCCTGAGCGGTTGCGATTTGCGGCAGCGACCACAGCAGGGCGAGGAGCGTCAACGTCACAATCGGTTTGCATCTCATGGTTGCATCCCTGGATCAGGTTGTTCCAAGAGCCATTGAAAGATTGTTTCGCGCAGGATCGAGAATTCCTTCAATGCCGCCTGTTGGGTGATTCGGATCAGGTCCACGCGTTGTTCACCTGCCGGGTTGTTGGTGGGGCCGTACTCGGTGCGCTGGACGACCTGTCCGTTGGCGTCCAGCCAGACGCGCGTGGTGTTCAATTCCATCATCGGCCGAATCGCCAAGACCGCCACCGCACCGTTAGGGGGATTGGTTATCGAACCCTGCGTCGGTGAGGCGATCGGTTCCGCTCGGTCAGCGTTGTCACCGTTGCCTGGCAGTGGGGCGAAGGTGGTCGCCGTCAGCCAGACCGGTTGCGGAAGCCGGCTCTGCATAATCTGCCAGATCAACGTCGGCTCCGGTCCCGCCAGATTGTAGACCGCATCCATGGGCCAAACCTCGGCGGCAATCTGCGGAATGTAACCAGCCGGCACCGGCAACGTGCCCTGATTGGCCGAATCGGAACCTGGATTGATCGCCAGACGGAACTGATCATCAACCACCTGCACGCGATAAGCCTGCTGTTGGATTTCACTTCTCGTCCTTTTGCGGGTGTGCTGTTCGCCGATGATGAATCGGCCGTTCTCCGACGACCGCCAGGCAGCGCGATGGATCAGGCGGTCATCGTTTTGCCGATGCGTCGACCGTCCCCACAACGGCAGATGGGGATCATCCGTGCGGTACCAGCGCGTCATCCGCACGCCGAGTGTTTCGCGAGGCGTCCGCTCGCGCATGAACGTCCAGCCTTCGATGAATCGCTTGCCCAGGCCGGTGCGCATGGTCTTCGCCAGTCGGCCGCCTTCGTCCACCGCGCGCGACATGGGGGAAGCGTCGGCGTCCGTATCCGGGGTGTCCACACTAACTGTGCTGCTTGTAATGCTCGTCGTATGCGAGGAAACGATGGCGTTGATCAGCCGCGCCATGTCAGCGTGCGCGGCTGGTTCAGCGACGTATTCCAGCAGCAGGCCGTGGTGCGGATTCAACTTCACATACATTCGCTCGCGCATCAACCGTGCGGCGCCATCGGCGTTGGGGGCGCCGGTGTTCTGATCGATGCTGATGCCCAGACGCCAGGCAGCGTGACCATCCTGCTCAGACGTCGTCAGTTCGTTTTCATTGGGATACCGCTGATGAATCAAAAGAAAGGCACGGCGAAGATTGGCCGTGGGTGAAAAGTGATCCAACCTGTCGGCAATGCCGGAATCAATCGTGCCGATGACGCGGAGCACACCTAGATGCACACCGCCTTGCATGGGAATCAAGGTCAATGGTTCACCGGGAATCCAATCGGGCTCGACGCGGCCTTCCAAGCCGTCCGGCAACGCGGCGGTGATGCGTGCCGCGTTCAATTGATCCGGCTTGGCGGCGCTCGTTTGAATGATCGATGCGCTTTTCGCCATGCGGTCGATCAGCGCGACGTTGTCGTCATTCTTGGCTGACCGTGGCGACTCAAAGTCTTCCAGGGTGATCAGCCAGTAGTCGCGACCGGTTTCGGTCAGCAGAATCTGGTAGCACCGGTAATGAACGTCGTTGTTGGGAATCTTGTACGTCGCATGGTAGCGCAGTCCAATCAGCGACCGATTGCGGAACCGATGCAACTGCCCGTTGTCGGTCATGCCCTGCGGGTTGAATCCGGTGGTTTCAACCCATTTCTGCCGCAGCACGGGTAACGGCGGCTGCGTGACGCCGAGCGGGAGGTGACGAAAGGTGATGCGCCGGCGGGGCTGATACTGGGGTTGGTCGCGCGGCTCCAGCAGAATGGTATTGCCGAGGTTGTCGTGCTCTTCGTGCCAGCCGGTGGGTAATTCGATTTCAATGCCGTCGATCTGCCGCGGTTGGAGGTCCACAGTGAAATCAATGGTGTGGTTCACGGTGTAAATCACCGCCAACCCCATCGCGCACAGGAACAACGTCAAGGTGACGACCGCAACGGCGACACGCTGTCCCTTTTCCGTTTTGAATCGTGAAACTTCGGGCATTCGCCAATGGTAAACCAAGAACGGTGAATGCAACAATTCGCGTGCCCATTTGCCCTTCATGACTTATGGTCGTTCGATGCGGTCTGTTGGTCATCGTCACGTGGCAACACTTTGTTTCCGCCGAAGATCAACGAATAGCCGGCCGGTACGACCAGCAGGTTCAACAGCGTCGAACTGACCAGCCCGCCGAGCACGACGATCGCAAGCGGTGCGAGCAATTCGCTGCCCGGTTCACCCGCGGCAAGGGCAAGCGGCACGAGTCCGAGCACGGCGGTCAACGCCGTCATGAGAATCGGCGCCAACCGTTCCATCGAACCTTGCAGGATCGCTTGGTCAAGGGACTTGCCATCTTCTTTCATCAAGTGCGCGTAATGGATGACCAGCAGGATGCCGTTGCGCACAGCGATACCGAACAACGTGACAAACCCGACCATGCTGGCGATGGAGATCACCGGCGGTTGGTAGCGTTCACCGACACCGAACAGGGCGAGCAGGTTAGCGATCGGATTCGCCGATTCCGTGGCGAAGATTGCCAGCACCCCGCCGATTAAACCCAACGGCAGGTTGACCATGACCAGCACGGCCGCGCGGGTCGATTTGAGCGCCATGTTCAGCAACAGCAACATGACGATGACCACGCCGGCGCCCATGATGTAAATCGTCTTCGCGGCCTGTTGCTGCGCTTCGAACTGCCCGCCGTAGCTGACGGTGTAACCCGCTTCCTGCACGATTGGATCAACCTTGGCTCGCACGGTTTCAATGAGGTGGCCGAGGTTGTAGCCTTCGGTTACGTTGCAGGAGATGACCGCTTTGCGTTGCGCGTTTTC
>JANQKH010000386.1 GCA_028281215.1 Phycisphaeraceae bacterium
CGTCGCCGACGACGGCAAGGGATTCGACGCCACGATCAAAGGCCCGGACGCCGGCTCGCGCAGCGGGTTCGGTCTGTTCAACATCGGCGAACGCATGGACTCGATCGGCGGACGGATTCTCATCGACACCGAGCCCGGCAACGGCTGCCGTATCACGCTGGAAACTCCCATCGCTTCCGATGGTCTGCAAAAGGAGCCACCCGCCTGATGCCTTTGAAGACCACCATTGTGATGGCGGACGATCATCTGCTGGTGCGCGACGGCATGGCGACCCTGCTCGAACAGCAGGACGACATGGAAGTGGTTGCACTCGCCGGCAACGGGCGCGAAGCGGTCGAACTGGTCAACAAGCATCGCCCGCGCGTGCTGGTGACCGACATCGGCATGGCGGACCTCAACGGCACCGAAGCCGTACGGCAGATTCTCGCCGATGCGCCGATGACCAAGGTGGTCGCGGTCTCGATGCATGCCGATCGTCAATACGTCAGCGCGATGCTGCTTGCCGGGGCGTCGGCATACCTGCTCAAGGAAAACGCCGTGGCGGAACTGGTCCACGCCATTCGCGCCGTGATGAACGATGATTACTTTTTCAGCCCGAAGATTCTGACACTGGTAATCCGCGAGTACCTTCACCTGGCGGGGCAGGCCGACGCCGGGCAGGCGATCCCGCTGACCGCGAAGGAGCGTGAAGTCTTGCAACTGCTCGCCGAGGGACGGTCGACCAGAGAAATCGCCGAGCAGTTGTTCGTCAGTGTTAAAACCGTCGATACCCATCGCCAGCACATCATGACCAAGCTGGACATGCACAGCATTGCGGATCTGACCAAATACGCCATTCGCCAGGGCTTGACCGCGATGGAGTAATATCGGTCGGGTCCATTCTGTTTAGCGGGCGATCGCAGACCGCCGCTTCGCCCAATGTCTGCCACACGCGATTTGCGATTGCGCTGGAAACGCCGTGTCAGGAAACCCGCACCCCAACTTCGGTAATACCCTCGATCGTTTCGCCACACCCGCGGCGCTACTGTATGCATGCCCCCGGTAGAGTGGCGAGTCCGTACGATTCTGTGCGGCTCGCCGCTTTTTTTTGCTCGAACCGGTGTCAGGGAATTACAATCCACGCGTCAGTGACTTCCTGATAGGGACCGCCTTTCTCGGAGGTATGTTGGAGTCATGAAACACGCAATTCCTGCACTGTTGATGATGCTGTCCCTGATGCTCGCCGGTTGCCAGTCACAGCGGGCGCCGTTGCCGACGGTCAAGCCAAGCTATTCATACATCGAGCCCGAACGCAACGTATCATCCTCGCCCAAGGCCACCGTCGCGCATTTGAACGCCGACTCTGACACAACCCACTGAGCCATCCATTCAGCCAAGGCGGCCCATTCATGCCAATTCGTATCGTCCTTGCCGATGACCACAAGATTGTTCGTGATTCGCTGCGCGTGCTGTTGGAACACGACGGACGATACGAAATCGCCGGCGAAGCATCCAACGGCCGCGAAGCCGTCGAAGTCGTCGAACAGAACGAACCCGACATTGTCATCATGGACGTCGGGATGCCGGAACTCAACGGCATCGACGCGACGCGGATCATCTGCAAAGGCGACAGCGGCGCAAAGGTCGTCGCGCTGTCGATGCACAGCGACAACCGTTTCGTCCAGCAGATGCTCGAAGCCGGTGCGTCGGCGTACCTGCTCAAGGACGCCGTCTTCCACGATCTCAAACAGGCAATCGAACAGGCAATGCGCGGCAAGGTGTACGTCACCCAAAGCGCCAACCTTTCGAGCAAATCACGCATCAAACCACGAACCAGCGACGAAGCGGCGGACTCCATCGCCCTGCTGGCGCCGCGCGAGCGCGAGGTGCTGCAACTGATCGCCGAAGGCCGCACCACCAAGGAAATCGCCGCGGAACTCGACGTCAGCCCCAAAACCATCGAGACCCATCGCCAACGCATCATGGAAAAGCTGAACATCCGCAGCGTCGCGGGATTAACCAAGTACGCCCTGCGACAGGGGTTGACGGCGCTGGAGTAGAACCAACCGTTCAGTGGGCGATTGCAGATCGCCGGTTGAGTAACTTCGTTAACTTCGACAACACCGCCACCATCAAGCAATTTAACCGGCGATCTGCAATCGCCCGCTAAACATTGCACCACTTCTCGAATCTCACTTCCGTTTATCAACGTTCCCACTCTTCGCTTTTTGCCGCAAATCGTGCATCCTGTTAAGTTATGCCCCCTGTCGCAGGTGGCCTTGTTGCGCGGCAGATCGAAATTCAATCACACAAATCCGGGTCAGGAGGCACGCATGTCAACCCATTTGAACGTCGCATTGATCGGCACCCGATTCATGGGCCGCGCCCACTCCAACGCGTGGTTGTCGGCGCCCCGTTTTTTCGACTTGCCGTTGAACCCCGCCATGCACACCCTCGTCGCCCGCGATGCGGAAAACACCAAAGCCTTTGGTGACCGCTGGGGCTGGGCGAACATCTCCACCGATGCAAACGCCACCATCACCAGTGATGAAATCGACCTGGTTGACGTGACAACACCAAACAACGCGCACAAGGATTTGTCGATCGCCGCGTTGGAAGCCGGCAAGCACGTCGCATGCGAAAAACCACTCGCCGCTACAATCGACGACGCGCGCGAGATGCTCAAAGCCGCCGAAGCCGCCAGCGGCCAAACATTCGTCTGGTACAACTACCGCCGCTGCCCGGCCGTGGCACTGGCGCACCAATTGTGCAAGGCTGGTCGCCTCGGGCGCATTTATCAAATCCGAGGCTGCTACCTGCAAGACTGGGCCGGCCCCGACACGCCGCTCATGTGGCGCTTCCAGGGCGACGTTGCCGGCTCCGGATCGCTCGGCGACTTGTGCGCCCACACCATCGACACCGCCCGCTTCATCACCGGCGATGAAGTGACCGAAGTGACCGGCGGCATCCTCGAAACGGTCATCAAAGAACGCAAAATCCTCGAAGGCGCAGGCGGCGACATCTCCGGCCACGGCGCCGCCACCGCCGCCAAAACCGGTCCGTCCACCGTCGACGATATCTGCCTCTTCCTCGCCCGTATGGAATCCGGCGCGCTGGCCACCTTCGAAGCCACACGCCTGTCCACCGGTTACAAGAACGCCAACCGCCTGGAAATCCACGGCGACAAGGGCGCGGTGCGATTCAACTTTGAACGCATGAACGAACTCGACTTCTACGACGCCACCGCCGACGCCGCCGTACAAGGCTGGTCCACCATCAACGTCACCAGCGGCAACAGCGGCCACCCCTACGCCGGCAACTACTGGCCCGATGCGCACATTCTCGGCTACGAACACAGCTTCGTGAACGAGGCCGCCGACATCTGCATGGCGCTGGGCGGCCAGGATCCGGTCGTGCCGCTGCCGGACTTTGCGGACGCCTTCAAAGTGCAGCGCGTGCTGGAAGCAGTGACACAAAGCGCCAACAACGGTTGCGCCGTGCCGATGAGTCAGATCGCCTGATTTCCTCTTAGGAAGGCAGTAATGCAGGAAGAAAGAGATTCAGAACTGGGGCTGAATGATGGCGCTCGAATATGCTGAGCTAACGGAACGGATCATTGGCGCAGCGATTGAAGTGCATCGGCGACTTGGCCCCGGATTCATCGAGTCAATCTATGAAGCGGCGCTTGTCATTGAGCTACGAAAATGAGGCATGAAGGTTGAATGCCAGAAGCCGTTGCCGATCTTGTATGACGGAATGGAAGTTGGACAACATCGCCTTGACCTCCTTGTCGAAGAAACCATTATTGTTGAATTGAAAGCCACCAAAGACCTTGAAGATGTCCATTTCGCCATCGTGCGGAGTTAACTTAATGCCGCCAAACTCGATCACGGCCTCATTCTGAATTTTTCAAAACACCCAATACAGATCAAGCGAGTCTTAGCACACCCAAAATCACAGTAAAAACAATTCCTGCCTTCCTGCATTCCTAAGAGGAATCCAAGAGGAATACAGCGAGGCCGATAGAAAGGAAACTCTCCCATGCCCAAAGTGAGATACGGAATCATCGGTTGCGGCGCGATCGGCCAGCGGCGGCACATCCCCGAATGCGCAGACAACCCCAAGTCCGTCGTGGCGGCGCTCTGCGATCCCAACGAAGCCCGCGTCAACGAACTGGCCGACCAGTACGGCGCCAAGGCGTACACCGATCACAAACAGTTGATCAAGGATCCGGACATTGATGCCGTAGTCGTGTGCGGCCCGAACTTCGTGCACGCGCCGCAATCCATTGACGCGCTCAGAGCCGGCAAACACGTGCTCTGCGAAAAGCCGATGGCAACCACCCGCGCCGATGCCAAGAAGATGATGGAAGCCGCGAAGAAGGCGCGCAAGTACCTGATGATCGGCCTGAACCAACGCCTCATGCCGCCCCACGTCAAAGCGAAACAAATCCTCAAGAGCAAAGCGATCGGTAAGATTCTCGCCTTCCGCACCGCGTTCAAACACCCCGGTCCCGACGGCTGGTCCGTCGACGGCGCCAAGAGTTGGTTCTTCGATGCCAGCGCCGCCTTCATGGGCGCGACCGGCGACCTCGGCGTGCACAAAGCTGACCTCATGCGCTGGCTGCTCGGCGAAGAATTCACCGACGTCGGCGGATTCATCACCACCCGCGACAAAAAAGACAAGAAAGGCAAACTCCTGCCGCTCGATGACAACGCCTACCTCACGATGCAAACCAAGTCCGGCGTCGTCGGCTCCATGATCGTCAGTTGGACCAACTACGGCTCCGAAGAAAACTACACGATCATCTACGGCTCCAAGGGCGTGCTCCGCATGGGCGACGATCCCGACTGGGGCGTCATCGTTGAATACGCCGACGGCAACATGGAAAAACACAAAGTCGGTGAAATCGCGACCAACGAAAAACAAGTCGCGTCCGGCATCATCGACAGCTTCACCGACTCCATCCTGAAGAAGAAGGCGCCCGAGATCGACGGCTTCGAAGGTTATCAGTCACTCAACGTCATCCTCACCGCAATGGATGCGGCGAAGAAGAACACAATGCTGAAGATCAAGTAAGTGTGACGCACGAGAATGCAATCACACCCGTTTAGCGGGCGATCATAGATCGCTACTCTTAACGTCCAATAAAAACTACGCTCCCAAACCCGCGAACCCCTTCGCGGGTTTTTCTTTGAACACGTTTGCGTCCGCCTTCGTTATATGTTCCAGTAAGTGAACAGGGATCATCTGATCAAACGAGCGGAGGCAGTCATGAAATCTTTTGCAATCATCGCGTGCTGGGCGATCGCCGCCGGCGTCATTCTTTACGCCGCGATCAACCCGCATAACGGCATCGTCTGGCAAAGCCCGATGTCCGCACTGGGTGTCGTCCTCATCGGCGCCGGCCTGTGCAAACACGCGTACGACAAGCAAAAACAGCCGAACTGAACAGATCAATTCCGTGTGCCATGGCTGGCTCGCCCAGCCGTGCGAAACACGAATCGCGAACAACGAACTTCACGGCTGGGCAAGCCAGCCATGGCACGCTGAGATTCAGCATGCCAACAACAAACCTTGGTCGGAAGACCGGCGAACACAAACGCTGTTCGCCGGTTTTTTATTGTTCTTCTCTGGAAACAAAAAAGGTTTCGCGCCCAGGAAACCCCCATAACGAATGCCCGTTCGAAAGTTTGATTGATACACCGTAGTCATTGTCGCCTTTGACCGGAGATGGTTTTTCAGGATCGTAAACGAATTCAACTATGCCTTCTTGCTGCCGTCGAAGAAAACGCTTGACGATAACCTTGTCACCGACTTTGACCAATTCACCGGTGATATATCGAATCGCTTCCATCATGTATTGCTCGCTCGGTAGCCAAACGCGTTGAGTCAACAAGCCTTTTATACTACCCACATGCCCCATCCCGACCTCTACTTCGCCTATGGCTCCAACCTCTGCGTCCACCAGATGGCCAAACGATGCCCAGGCGCCACCCCGCTCGGACGAGGCGTTTTGCACGACTACCAACTGCACTTCCCGCGCATTGCCGACGACTGGCAGGACGCCGGCGTCGCAGGCATCCGTCCACAGAAAGGCTCGCAGGTCGAAGGCGGCCTTTACCGTATCACGCCGCAATGCCTGCTCGCGTTGGACGAATACGAATCCGTGGATGACAAACATTACTACCAGGCGTTCGTCGAAGTGCATGACCGCAATGGCAACGTGCGCGAAGTGATGACCTATTTTGCGTACGAGGAAGAAGGCGGACCATTTCATCCGTCGGGTGAATATGTGGACGTGATGATCGCCGGGGCGCGGGCGCATGGGTTATCCGAGGCATGGCTTGAGTGGTTGCAGTCGTTGTCTCAACCGCCAACACACGAACAAACTGAAACGCGATCTGCGATTGCCAGCTAAACATGTTCAGTTTTTGCTTCACGATTGCCTGCTTATGCACCCATTCCTCCCGCCTTCCTGCATTTCTAAGCGGAAATCATTCGTGTCCATCCGTAGCTCCTCCTCCCCAAGATTCCAAAACCCGTTAAACTTCCCACCATGCTCGCCCAGGTGCACAGTTTCGTGTTGCAGGGCATTGATCCGATCGCGTGCGAGGTTGAAGTCGACGTCGCAGACCGAGGGTTGGCAAAGACCACCATCGTCGGGCTACCGGACGCTGCCGTGAAGGAATCGATTGAGCGCGTGCGCTCCGCGATCACCAACAGCGGTTATCCATTTCCGCTGTCGCGGATGCTGATCAATCTTGCCCCTGCCGATACTCGGAAAGAAGGCCCGCTCTTTGATCTGCCTATCGCGATCGGTTTGCTCCTTGCCGAGCAGGTCATCCAAACACAGAAACACAAGAACCTGCTCTTCGTCGGCGAACTCGCGCTCGACGGCCGGCTTCGTCCGGTCAACGGCGTGATCAACCTTGCCATTCTCGCGAAGAGAATCGGCATGGACGGCATCGTCGTGCCTGCGGAAAACGCCAGCGAAGCCGCGGCCGTCGGCGCGATCGATGTCTATCCCGCCGATACGCTCGCCACGGTTGTCAGTTTTTTGAACGACCAGTTCGAGGTTGAACCGCACGCGCAGATCGACGTCGATGAACTGCTTGACAGCGAAACGCCGGCCGTCGACTTTGTCGACGTGCGCGGATAGGAGGCGGCGAAGCGCGCGATGGTTGTCGCCGCCGCCGGTTCGCACAACGTTTTGATGATCGGTCCGCAAGGCACCGGCAAAACCATGATGGCCAAAGCGTTGCCCGGCATTCTGCCGCCGCTGTCGCGCGATGAAGCGCTGGATGTCACGCGCATCTACTCCTGCGTCGGCCAGATCCCCAAAGGCATGCCGCTGATGACACGCCGGCCGGTTCGCATGCCGCATCACACCGCCTCCAGCGTCGCCGTCATCGGCGGCGGCGCGATCCCGCGACCGGGCGAAGTCAGCCTCGCGCACCACGGCGTCCTTTTCCTCGACGAAATGCCCGAATTCCCCCGCCCCGTCCTCGAAACCCTCCGCCAACCGCTCGAAGACGGCTGCGTCACCATCTCCCGCATCCACAGTTCCCTGCGCTTCTCCGCGCGATTTATGCTCGTCGCCGCGATGAACCCGACCGCCAAGGGCAACACGCCGACCGATGAATACAGCCAGCAGGCGATGGAACGTTACCTCTCCCGCCTGAGCAAACCGCTGATCGACCGCATCGACATCCACGTCGAAGTGCCGCAGGTGCCACATCACCAATTGGAAGAAACCGCCCCGCGCGGCACGCCGTCCGCAACCATGCGCGAACAAGTATTGAACGCCCGCCACAAACAGATCACCCGCAACGGCGGACCCACCCGACCCAACAGCACCCTCACCGGCCGCGAACTGGACCAACACGCCGCCCTGGACAACGCGGCCCGCGAACTGGTCAAACAGGCGATGACGGAATTGGGTTTGAGCGCACGCGCATATGACAAAGTGCGACGCGTCGCGCGGACGATTGCGGATGTTGAGGGCAGCGGCGCCGTGCAAACGCATCACGTAGCGGAAGCGGTGCAGTATCGGTTGTTGGATCGGCAGATGTGAGTTGAGTGGAGATTGCAGAGTCCGCGTTTCACGGAAGAGCCAATTTCACGAATCATTCAGCATCCTCAAATCTCGGGCCCTACGGAACTAGTCTGACCAAATGAATATTCAGGATAGCACGTGCCTGCGGTGATCAGTGTCGAGGAAAGCCAGCGCCTGGTATTTCCCTACAATCCCACCTCAACGTGGCGGATTTGCGCAACATCGCAGCCGCTGGACTTTTTTCAAATATGCGGATTTTCCTGTAACCCCTGATTCTGAAGGGCTCAGGAATGGGTATGAGCACAGAATCCACCCCTAAATCGTGTCCCAAATGCGGAGCGGCGATTGCCGCAGACGCGCCGCAAGGTCTTTGTCCCAAGTGCGTTCTGGCAGAAGTCGCCACCGTTTCCGGCCCCGCGCCGTCACGCGCGGGGCGAGGCGCGGCACCGTCCATCGTGGAGGTCGCGGATCAATTCCCGGAGTTCGAGATCATCGAATTGATCGGCGCGCGCGGCATGGGCGCCGTCTACAAGGCTCGGCAGCCGAAGCTCGATCGATTCGTGGCGTTGAAGATTCTTTCAGAAGAACTGGCAGAGCATCCCGGCTTCACCGAACGATTCAATCGTGAGGGGCGAGCTTTGGCCCGCCTCAATCATCCGCACATTGTCACCGTGCACGACTTTGGGACGCGCGGTCCGTTCGCCTATCTGCTCATGGAATTTGTCGACGGTGTGAACCTCCGCGAGGCGATGCGGTCCGGCGAGTTTGCCACGAACGACTGCTTGAGTCTCGTCCAAGACATATGCGCTGCGCTAAAGTTTGCGCATGAAGAAGGCGTGCTGCACCGCGACATCAAACCGGAGAACGTTCTGCTTGATTCGCGCGGCCGGGTCAAGATTGCAGACTTTGGCTTGGCGAAGATGGTCGGTTCGGATGAGCGGGAAGAGATGACACTAACCAGACAAGGCATCGCCCTTGGAACGCCACACTACATGGCGCCCGAACAGGTCGAGTCGCCTAGCGATGTCGATCACCGCGCTGACATTTATTCCCTTGGCGTGGTCTTCTATGAATTGCTCACGGGCGAACTGCCCATCGGTCGTTTTGATCCGCCGTCGGAGAAAACGCCGATGGACCCACGGGTCGACGAAGTCGTGATGCGGGCGTTGGAGAAGA
>JANQKH010000405.1 GCA_028281215.1 Phycisphaeraceae bacterium
TTCCCTGCTTCGGTTCGTCTTCAACGAAGCGCCGCATTCCGGACATGATTTCGCGGCATCGGCAAGCCCGGTGAGGCGATAGTCGCATTGTGCACACCACTCTGTTTCATTCACGGAGCCGCGAATTCGCTCCCAAATCACGATGAGGGCGACAAGCGCGCCGTAGACGCACACCGCGATGGGGGAGAATAGATAATGGGTCAGAAAGAAATCCATTCAATTGATCTCCACCGTTTATAGTATGGCGATCCAACGACAGAATAAGTTGCAACACTTCGGAGAAATCCAATATGTGGAATTCCACCAAGAAAAGTTTTCTTACAATCGCTTTGTTCCTTTGGGCGGTCCCTGTCTCTGCCGCGCCGAAACCCGGCACCTACACCACCGTCGAGGCCGCGGGGCGGGATTGCCAGGTGCAGGGTGAATACGTCGGCAAGGCCGGCGATGACAAGATCGGTATTCAGGTCATCGCACTGGGTGACGGCAAGTTTCAGGCGGTGTTCTATCCCGGCGGTCTGCCCGGTGATGGTTGGAACGGCAAGCACCGGTCGCTGTGCCAGGGCGCCATCGACGGGAAGCGGGTCAACTTCGAACCCGCGACAGGCAATCGCAAATACATGGCAGGCAATCCGGACCAGTTCAGTGCCACCGAAAAGTTTCCGCCGGAAGGACACCGTGACATCCACCTTTCGATTGAAGGTTCGCGGATGACCGGCAAGATCAAGGATGGATCAAGTATCGCCGCGACCAGGGTCGTGCGCAAGAGTCCGACGCTCGGCGCCAAACCGCCCAAGGGCGCGGTTGTATTGATGCCGTATGAGCCGGGTAAGAAAACTTCGCTCGCCGCTTGGACCAACGACAAGTGGACGCTGCTTGACACCGGCGGGGCGCAGGTCGCGCAGCGCAGCGGTTCCAATCGCACCAAGCAGGCGTTCGAAGGCAAGTGGAAACTGCACATCGAGTTTCGCTCGCCGTTCCAGCCCAAAGCGCGAAGCCAGGGACGCGGCAACAGCGGCGTGTTCCCGCCCGGCGGTCGTGAAATTCAGGTACTCGATTCGTTCGGCCTTGAAGGCAAACCCAACGAGTGCGGCGGCATTTACAAGTCGCATTCGCCGGCCGTCAACATGTGCTATCCACCGTTGACCTGGCAAACGTACGACGTGACCTACGATCCCGGCACGCCAACTCAACCCGGTCAAGCCGCGCGGCCGGCGAGCTACCACATCGTGCACAACGGCGTGGTCATCCATAAAAAACTCGAACTCGGCAAACCCCGCAAAGGCGGCCTGAGCATGCAGGACCACGGCAACCCCGTCGAGTACCGAAACATCTGGATGGTGTTGATCGACGAGTGATTCTCCCTCGCGTTGAAAAGCCTATCTCAAATCAGCGGCGTGATCGCCGGTCCCCTCTGCGAATGGTCGATACTATGGGAGTGCCAGGCTCCCACTGGCCCGTCGAAAGTGACAAACGATGGCGCGCCACCGAGAGATTTATCTCGATCACAATGCCACGACCCCCGTGCTCCCTTTGGCCGCGCGCGTGGCACAGGATGTGATGGAGGAATTGTACGGCAACCCAAGCAGTTCGCATGTCACCGGTCTGCGGGCGAGGCACATCCTGGAAACCGCGCGCGACGAAGCCAAACGTGTGCTCGGCGCCGGCGAAGGGCGAATCGTTTTCACTAGTGGCGCAACCGAAGCGATTGAAACCGGTGTCTTCTCGGCGCTGTGTGCGCTGCGGGAATCGAATGCCGGCCAGACGCTCGGCGACCGCCTGTTGCTCTACGGCTCAACCGAACACAAAGCAGTTCCGCAAGCCTTGCAACATTGGAACAACCTGCTCGGCATGGGATGCCGCGTCGTGGCGATTCCCGTGGATTGCTCGGGTTTGCTCGACCTGGATTTCCTTCGCGATCACATGGAGCAGACGGCTGTACTCTGCACCATGGCGGTCAACAATGAGACCGGTGTGATCCAGAACCTCGGCGCGATCGGCGAGGTGGTGGCAGCGTACAGTCATTCGGTCGCCTGGCTCGCTGATTGCGTGCAAGCGGTCGGCAAGGTGGATTTGAACTTGTCTGACACGCTGGTGGACTACGCGCCAATCAGTGGGCACAAACTTTACGCTCCGAAGGGCGTCGGCGCGTTGTATGTGCGGGCCGGGGCGCCGTTGACGCCGTTACTGGCCGGCGGCGGACAGGAAGGTGGCGCGCGGGGCGGCACGGAAAACCTGCCCGGCGTGGCCGCGTTGGCGGCCGTGCTCGGCGAACTGCTCGACCCTGATTCGGATGTATTCAGCGACGGCCGCACGCTGGAAGGATTTCGGGATCAGATCATTGCCAGCCTGCAAAAGGCATTCACGAAGGTGGTGTTCAACACACCGTTCGAGCACGCGGTGCCGACCACGATTAACTTTGCGGTCGCCGGCTTCACCAGCAAGGAATTGCTCGACTTGTTTGACGCGGCCGGGATTCGCGTCAGTTCCGGGTCGGCATGTGGTTCGGCGCTGGTCGGGTCATACGTGCTGGATGCGATGGGGTTGCCGATGTGGCGGAGTGAAGGGGCGATCCGCTTGTCATTCGGGCCGGCGACGAAAGCATCGGACGTTACCGCCGCGTGCGAGCGCATCGAAGAGGCCGGTCGGGCGCTCTCCGATTCGTGCCTGGTTGTGCGGTCAGAGGTGGAAACGTCGCGAGAGGAGATCGTCAAAGGGCTTGTGCAACTGAAGATCGGCGCCAAGTGTTCGTGGCTTTTGACCGATGCAACGACGCGTGCGTGTGTGATTATCGATCCGTTCGAGGAGTTGGTGGACCGGATTGAAGCATTGGTGCGATGCCAGAATCTGAACGTGAAAGCAGTGCTCGACACGCATCAACACGTTGATCACGAATCGCCGCGCGCGGTGCTCGCCGAATGTCTGGGAGTTGCTTGCGGGACGTGCGACGCGCTGGGTTGGCCGCTGTCTGCTGACGGCACGGTCCAGGTTGGTGATGGTGCGACTGCGCAGTTTATTCGCCTGTCCGAATCGCTCATCGTGTCGCGCGTGCCGTTGCCGGGACACACGTCGGAGAGTTGGGCGTTGCTGGTCGGCGACGATGTGGACGGCCAACTGTTGCCCAAAGATGTGCGCTACGCGTTCTGCGGTGACACGCTTTTGATCGGCGGCGTCGGACGCACCGACTTTCCCACCAGCGATGCGCCGGCCCTGTTGCAATCGCTGCGCCGACTGCCGCAATGGCTCCATCCGCGCACGGTGATTTGTCCGACACACGACTACGCCAGCGAGTTTGTCACCACGCTGGAAGCCGAGCGGCGGGGCAATGCGTTTCTCAATGAATTACTCGACGCGTCGGAGCCGATTGATGTCGATGCATGGCTTGCCCGGAAGCGCCGGATTGATAGCGAGATCACCAGCGGGCAACAGGGCGAACTGATTTGTGGGCTGATCACGCCGTTCACGGCGGGTGATCCTTCGACCATTAATTTGAAGCCGGATGAACTGGACGACTTTGTTGCGCAGCACGGCGACGCCACGATTGTAGATGTGCGTGAACCGCACGAATACCACTTTGAACAGGACTGGCATCTCTTTGGATTTGATGCTCCGCCGCGGAATGTGCCGTTGACGCGCTTTGCGGATTTTCTTGCGGGGTTGCTTGCGAACGACGCGGCGTCTTCCAACGGCGAGATCATCTTCCTATGTCGCAGCGGTCGACGCAGCGCCCGCGCAGCGGAAGTGGCGCGGCGACTCGGCATTCAAAACGCATGGCACGTCGCTGGCGGCATCGCGCTGGGCACGCGGCCGAAACATGCGGAGTTGAGTGAGGAAGATATGGAATATGTGATTTAGGGCGTTCAAGGAATAGTGTGGCACCGGCATGACCCGCGGTATGCGGGCGGCAATGGGATCAAACCAACTCCTTGATCGGCTCCACACCCGGATCGACCAGGTATTGCGGCCGACCCGACACGTCGAAGACACGGCTGTTCAGATCGACGCCCACGTTTTTATAGAGAGTCGCCCAGACTTCCTGGAAGGTGACGGGCCGTTCCTTGGCGTCTTCGCCGTTACGGGTGGTTGAGCCGATGACCTGTCCGGTTTTCATGCCGCCGCCGGCCATCAATGCGAAGCTGACCCGGGGCCAGTGGTCTCGGCTGTTGTTTTTGTTGATGCGCGGCGTGCGCCCGAACTCGCCCCAGACGACCACGCTTACATCGCGATCCAACCCGCGCTGATGCAGGTCTTCCAGCAAGGCGCTCAAACCCTGATCGAGCAGCGGGAACTCTTCGCGACTGCGCGGGAAGTTCATGCCGTCCCCGCCGTGCCAGTCCCAGCGGGAGTAGTTCATGGAAACGACGCGCGCGCCGGCTTCGACCAAGCGTCGCGCGAGCAGGAAATTGCTGACGATCTTCGGCGCGCCGTCGCGCTGGTACTTCGGCACGTCCTGTCCGTAGCGTTTGACGATGCGCGGGTCTTCTTTAGAAAGGTCCATCGCTTCGACGAGTTTGGATGAGGTGAGAATGCCCATCGCCTGCTGCGTCGCGGCGTCGAGACCGTCCATCACGCCGGAGTTGTCGATCGATCGGCGGAACTTGTCCATGGATTTGAGTAACGCACGACGGTCCTTCAACCGTTCGAGCGTCATACCCTGAAGCGCAAGCCCTTCCGGTTTTTCGCCGATCTTCTTGCTCACGAGTTGCACGGGTTGATGCTTTGGGCCGAGCATACCGCCGTCACCCGCTTCGCCCCACGTGCGGTTACCCGTCGGGAACATCAGCGAGACGTTGGATGGCACGGCCTTGCTGACAGGATCGAGAAACTTGCTCACCCACGCACTGCCCGCCGGCCAACCGCCCGGCGGTTGATCGCGCTTGGAGCGGCCGGTCATGCACTGGTAGCAATCATGTGCGCCAACACTGCCGACGATGGAACGAATGATGGCAAACTTGTCGGCGTTTTTGGCGAGTAGCGGAAAGTGCTCGCAGATCTCCATGCCCTTGACGTTGGTTTTGATCGGTTTGAACTCGCCGCGAAACTCACTCGGCGCGTCAGGCTTGAGGTCGAACATATCCATGTGCGACGGCCCGCCGGGTAAGTAAACGTTGATGATGGCTTTGTGCGATCGCCCGGCGCGCGGCGCGTCGCCGTTGGCTTGCGCTTCCAGTTCGAATAGTTGGGCGAGCGACAACCCGCCGGCTGCCATGCCCCCGATCTTGAGAAAGCCGCGACGGGTCTGGCCGTCGCAGTGATTGATCCGCGTGTCCCGCTTGCCTTGGATAGTGAGCATCAAAAGAGCCTCCCGCCCGGGTGTTTTTGGCCGAGGGTGTCCGAGGAATATTGTAAGGATCGGTCAAGCGGTTACCGCGTATCGAGATACGGCTGTTGACGGATCAAGCGACGTTTGATGGCTATTTTCTTGACTTTGGACCAAATAGAGACTTAAAATTGTATGCAAATAAGTCCGATAGGATCAGTCGTCATGCTGCGAACGAGTCAAACGCAATCGGTCTCGGATTTCCGCGCGAATTATGCGGAGACGCTGGAGCGCATCAACGAATCCGGAGATGCGGAGATTCTCACAGTCAAGGGGCAAGCCAGGGCAGTTTTGATGAGTCCTGCAGTTTACGATCAGATCATGCGTGAGGTGCAACTGATGCGTGACGTCGCCATGATTCGGAAATCGGTGGCCGCACATGAACGGGGCGAATCGATCCCTGCTGAAACCTTCTTCGCCGACCTGCGCTCCAAACTTGAAGCCATGAAGAACGAACGATGACTTACCGGGTGCGTATTGCGCCGGATGTCTCGAACGCCATCATGGATCAGGCGATGTTTGTCGCGTCTGATTCGGTGGATCGTACGCTCGCTTGGGAAGCGGTCATGCGAAAGCGCATCGAGGATTTGTCCAACATGCCGACTGCTTATCCCGTCGGCGAGGACGAGTCGTTGCGGCTTGGTTATGAAGTTCGAAAGCTGAACGTTGGCGATTTCCTTGTTTTCTTTCGCGTGATTGAAACCACCAAAGAGGTCGTAGTTGTTGGACTCAGACACGGGGCGATGTTGCCTCCGACGGATTGATGTACATACCAACGGATACGGCTACTCCTGTCAGTTCCTGTTATTCAATTTAAGAACGAATTACGGCTGCGCCTCATCCACTACAGGAAAAGAAAGATTCTCCTGCACCCACGCCTCATGTTCCGCTTTTCGTTCAGACGGTGAATCAGATGCGCACCAGTGCGGCTGTATGTGCGTGACCTGAAGATCGGCCTCTTGCCATGCGAGGATGCTCCGTAAATACGTATCCAATCGATTACTTAAATCGCTTGGCGGGTGACCAAGTCTGTTGCCTTCGTCGTACCGGTCTGACATGGCATGAAACTTGTTGAAATGCATGATGCGCCAGTGCGCATCGATGTGTAGCGTCGTTGCGTCGTCGCGGTTCAGGCCGATCCATGCACAGTCGCCGGCGGGATGTCGGAACTGAAGAAGCCAACGATCAGAAGCGGTGGCGTACCGGCTGATCACCAGGTGTCGCCGCTGCGCGTAGGCCTCGACCTCGTCGGCGATCTGTTCAAAGAAGTGTTCAACTCCACCGTCGTTGCAGACAAGATCAAATGCGCGAGCTAAGATGCGCGCCTCGTCCTGCACTTCGCGTTCGCCTTGGATGGAATCCATCACAGCCCATCGTTGAAGCGCGCGGCTGCGCGAATCGTGCAAGGTCTGGTCATCGGAATCCAGAAAATAGATGCCATACCCACCGCTTGGCGGGCGAAGACTGCCGCGTTCTTCCGGATCGCATTCGCTGTGTGGGTACGGCTTCCAAACCCATCCTTGAGGGCCAAGATTGTCGAAGAATCGTAACGCGTATTGAGCGGGCACGGGGAGCACGGTTGGCCTTTCAGATCACGGACTAGGAAATGATACGGATGATCTCAGCCGCAAGGTGGTGGACCAGTAAGCATTTATTCAGATGCATTAAACCCATTCATTGCCTCAGTGATCCCTTCCCGAATCCAGCACTCGACCGCATCACAAG
Organism: Phycisphaeraceae bacterium; assembly: GCA_028281215.1. Lineage (GTDB taxonomy): Bacteria > Planctomycetota > Phycisphaerae > Phycisphaerales > Phycisphaeraceae > JANQKH01. Next base: position 7,043 of record JANQKH010000405.1, read on the forward strand.
CGCGCGCCAGCGCGGGTTCGAGTTCTTCCATTTCTTCCTTGCTGAATCGGCCGAGCACGTAGTCACGTTGTTTGGCGCGGCCGGGGTCGCCGACGCCGACTCTTAAGCGTGAATACTTCGACGTGCCCAACAGGTTTTGAATGTCGGCCAGTCCGTTGTGGCCACCGGCGCTGCCGGCGGCGCGAAGGCGGAGTTTGCCGACGGGCAGGGCGGTATCGTCCACGATAATCAGCAGGTCTTCGGTGTTGAGTTTGTAGAAGTTCACCGCTTCGCTGACCGATTGGCCCGAACGGTTCATGAAGGTGACCGGTTGGAGCAGCACGCACTTGTCGCCGGCGATTTGGCCTTCGAGCATGCCGGCGCGGAACTTGGTTTTCGCGCCGGTGATCGCGTGCCGTTGCGCGAGGCGATCGACGACCATGAACCCGGCGTTGTGCCGTGTTTTTTCATATTCCTTGCCGGGGTTGCCGAGGCCAACGATGAGTTTCATGGTGAGATTTTAGCCGTGGATGAACGCGAATGAACCCGGATGGTTGATAAGGGAGTTAAGAAACCAAGAAGGATAAGAATCGGAAGGATTAGAAACACTCAAATCGAAATCTCTTTTCCTCGGTGTTCGCCGTGACCTTGGCGTTCTCTGTGAAAAAAATTGACCTGATGCACAACCAGTTTTCATCGTTTGGTTCACCTCAAAGAACCACCAAAGAAAATGCCGCGGCACGTGGCCGCGGCATCTGGGTTGTCGTTGTATGGCAAGCAGGATCAGCCTTCGCCGCCTTCGTCCTCTTCTTTCTTGGCGCCGATGACTTCGGGTTCGCCGGCGGCGGCTTCTTCGAGGCCTTCGGCTTCCTCTTCTTCGGCGGCGGCCATATGAATGGCGGCGACAGGCGTATCTTCGTCCGTGACGGCGGTCACGCCGTCAGGCAATTGCACATCTGCGACGGAAAGCGTGTCGCCCACGTTCATTTCTGAAATGTTGACACGAATACTTGAAGGAATGCTGTCGGCCCGGCATTCCACTTCAAGCATCGTTGTCGGGTGTTCGATGTACGCGCCGTTTTCCTTCAGGCCGACTGCTTCGCCGACGAATTCGAGTTCGACTTCGACGGTCACTGATTCAGAAAGATTCACGCGGGTGAAGTCGGCGTGAATAATGGTGTCGCCGAGAAAGTCCCATTGTACGTCCTTGATCAGCACCGAGTCGGTGTTGCCGTCGATGTTGAAGTTGAGCAGGTGGGCGTTTTCGTGCAACAGGTGATTGAGCGCCTTGCTGTCGACGGCAACATGAACGGGATCCTGCCCATGGCCGTACACCACGCCGGGGAGCCGGCCTTCTTTACGGAGGCGGGCGGCGGAGCGCTTGCCGGTGTCGGCACGGACGGAGGCGTCGAGTTGGGGAATTTCATGCGTGGCCATAGCGTGGTCTCGCGGGTCGGTGTTTGGGTTGATACGGGATTCGCGGCAGCCGGCCGCGGGGAACGGGACATTGTAGCAACCTGTACGCGATTGTGAAGTGGTGGGATGGCTGGTCCGGCTGCCGACGGCATGCACAGGGGCAGACTTTGGGGTCGGTCGGGCCATTATGTCGTAGCCGCACTCGGGCAGTTGGGCATTTCTGTCGCCTCATGTGCCGTTGCGGCCATGGGCTCTGTCCATTCGCACGAAAGGGGCGACCCTTGTTCAACCTTTGTGTCCGGGCGTGGTGACCTTCCGGGTGGTGGATTTCAGCTCGCCGGTCCAGACGTTGTCGAGTTTGAACTCAGCCCCGTCGCGAGTGCTTTTGAAGGACATGTCGACCTGATAGACACCGATTTCGTTCAGGTAGAGCGACAGGCCATAGGTCAGTGCTTTGGTTTGACCGGGTTCGAGTTTGTGGAAGAAGCGCTGGTGGATTTTCTGATTGTTCGGGCGCGGGTAGAGGTTGCCGGTCACCTTCGAGCCGGTGGGCGTTTTCATCTTGATCGCGAAGGGTTTGTCCGGCGTGAAGGCGCAGACGTGCAAGGGTTTGTCCGACACGTTCCGCACGACGGGGTAGATCACCAGCCGCGCAGTCGGGTTGGGTTGACCGGCAGGTACACGGGCGCCGCGCGCGTTTTGGGTTTCGAGGACGTACGCGACCGCCAAGCCGTCTGCCTTCACCCAGTTCATGTTCTCGATGTCTTTGAGTGATTGTTTGACACGTTTGGTCTGGTTGGCGGGCAGGAAGTTGCCGGGATAGCCGGTGGCGTACTTGCCGTTGCGACCCTTGCTGAGCAGCCATACGCCGGTCTGTCCGTTCTGATGCCCGCGCCCGCCGCCGAATTGGGAAAGGTCCGCCCACGCCATTTCCACCGTTTTGCCCGCCGGTTTGCCCTTGAGCACTTCCGTGATCGTCAGTGTGCCGGTGATGTCCCGGCCGACCTGGTTCACGTTGCCCATCGTGCCGACGACGACATACTCGGCGGTCATCAGACGAATCGCTTCGGGTACGTAGGCGTAGGACAGAGCCGAGGCCTGGTTGGCGGTTGCTGTAATGATTAGTACAGTCAGCGTGGTGAGAATGGGTTGGCGGAACATGGTTTGCCTTTCGTGTGATATTGCTTCGTTCTTCGTGTATCGCTTATCGAGTTTCGTTTGTCGGGAGCGTCACAGAATGGACGCTCAGCGGAGCGGAAAGTTTCATACTCTCGCCGGCGCATCAGTTTAGTTGTTTTCACGTTGCAATTCCCGCGATTCGAGGTGATGATCTGGCAACCCATGCAGAAAAAAGTGCTCACGACAATCGGTTGGCGCGAATGGGTCGGGTTGCCCGATCTCGGTATCGAGGCCGTCAACGCGAAGGTGGACACTGGTGCCCGTTCGTCGGCGTTGCATGCCTTCAACATCGAAGCATTCGAGCGTGACGGCGTCGACATGGTGCGTTTCGCGGTCCATCCCATCCAGCGTGACAGCAAGATCACCGTCGAGTGTGAAGCGCCGATGCTCGAGCGGCGATGGGTGAAGTCATCGGTGGGGCATCGCACGTTTCGGCCGGTGATTGAAACCCAGATTGCGTGGCTGGGTCAGACCTGGGACATTGAACTGACGCTGGTCAACCGCGATGAGATGGGATTTCGCATGCTGATCGGTCGGCAGGCGATGCGGTCGCGATTACTCGTGGATCCGTCGCGTTCATTCATCGGCCCGAAACCGGCGCATGCGGTTCGGCCACAAAAAAAGAAACGTAAGAAAAAGCGCCGCAAGCGCAGGCAGTGATGGTGGGTCACATTCAAATGATCACGGGAATCTGTGTTTGTAAAGGAGTTTCCAATGAAGATCGGCGTCCTGACACGAAACGCGAAGGGCTACAGCATCAAGCGGATGAAAGAAGCCTGCGAGAAGCGAGGGCACAAGCTGCGCGTACTCGACACGCTGCGGTTTTCCATTCACGTGGAGGAAGAGTTGCCGAGCCTGAAATACATGGGCAAGAACCTCGGCCATCTCGACGCATTGATCCCGCGGATCGGCGCTTCGATCACCTTTTTCGGCACAGCCGTGCTTCGACAGTTTGAACAGATGGGCACGTTCACGGTGAATACAGCGAATGCGATCACCGTCTCGCGCGACAAACTGAGGTCGTTGCAAATCCTCAGCCGGCATGACATCGGTATTCCACAAACGGCGTTTGTCCGCGACAAGACCGACGTGTTGCCCGCTATTGATGAAGTGGGCGGCGCACCGGTGATCATCAAATTGCTTGAAGGCACGCAGGGCATTGGTGTGATCCTCGCGGACACCGAGCGCGTCGCGGCCGCCATTATCGAAACGCTACAGAGCACAAAGCAGAACGTGCTGATTCAGAAGTTTGTCGCCGAGAGCAAGGGCAAGGACATTCGCGCGTTTGTGGTGGGCGATCAGGTCGTCGCCGCGATGCGCCGTCAGGCGCAGGGTCAGGAATTTCGCAGCAACGTGCACCGCGGCGGGAAGACACAGTCGGTGAAGTTGGACAGTGTGTACGAACGCACAGCCGTGCGCGCGGCACAGATCATGGGCTTGCGCGTCGCCGGCGTGGACATGCTTGAAGGTGTGGACGGCCCGCAGATCATGGAAGTCAACTCGTCGCCCGGGCTGGAAGGCATCGAAACAGCGACGGGTATCGATATCGCCGGCGCGATCATGGAATACATCGAACAGAATGTTCTTTTCCCGGACATCGACATCCGCCAGCGTTTGACCATCAGCGGCGGCTACCGCGTGGCCGAGGTACCTATCGATGTCAACTCTCCGCTGGCGCACAAGACCATCGGCGAAAGCGGCCTGCGCGATCTCGAAGTGCTCGTCCTGCACATCAGCCGACAGGGCGCCATTATCGCGGCGCCGGGCGGGTCGCAGGAAATTCTTCCGGGTGACGTGCTGCTGTGTTATGGCAAGAACCTGACGTTGCGCGGCCTGGTGCCGCCACCCAAACCCAAGAAGAAGAAAAAGAAGAAGTCCAAAAGCAAAAAAGCGTGATCGGAGCGCTCCATGGCGGTAACGAAAAAGTCCGGAACCAGGAAGAAGCGATCGGCGGCGCCGACCGACGCCGCCGCGCAAGCGGTGCACATCGCCAACACGGTTATCTCACCCGGTCAGCGCAAGCGCATCGAACTGCCCGTGGCGCGCCTGCCCACGCAGACGCAAATCAACTTGCCTGTCGAAGTGATCAACGGCACGAAAGCCGGCCCGCGGCTCTGGCTTAGCGCGGCGATTCATGGCGATGAACTGAACGGCCTGGAAATCATTCAACGCGTGCTTGACAAGATCGACGTCAGGCGGCTGCGCGGTGAACTGGTCGCCGCGCCGATCGTTAACGTGTTCGGCTTTATCAACCGCACGCGCTACCTGCCCGACGGTCGCGACCTGAACCGCAGTTTTCCCGGCAGCGCCAAAGGTTCACTGGCGGCGCGGTTGGCGAACCTGTTCATGGCGCAGATTGTCGGGCGGTGCACGCACGGAGTCGACCTGCACACCGCCGGTGGCGACCGCACGAATCTTCCACAGGTGCGCGCGAACCTGGCCGACCCCGAAACCCGCCGCATCGCCGAAGCATTCGCCGCGCCCCTGATGATCCAAGGCGAATCGCCGCCCGGTTCCTTGCGCCATGTGGTCGCGAAGATGAACGTCCCCATCATTGTCTACGAAGCCGGCGAGCCCAGTCGATTCAATTCCGACGCAATCGATCTCGGTGTCAAAGGCGTGCTCAACGTGCTGCGCGAACTGGGCATGGTGCGCAGCAAGAAATCCGCGCGGCGACGGCAGTCGATGGAATCCGCCGACCGCACCTGGATCCGCGCCAAACGCAGCGGCATTCTCCGGCTGAACGTCAAACTCGGGCACTGGGTCTCCAAAGGCCAAACCATCGGGGTTATCCGCGACGCCTTTGGCGACGAAAAGAGCATCATCAAATCGCCCGACGACGGTATCGTCATCGGCCATACCAATCACCCGCTGGTCAACGCCGGCGACGCACTGATTCACCTGGCGAAGAATGTGACCACGCATTCGAGTGCCGGAAACAGCGAGTAGGATCGGTCACTTCGCAGTCGTTACCGACAGGTTGGCGAAACTCGCGATGCCGTTGAACCACAAGCCGACCTTGCCTGATTTGCGGTCGTTCAGTTTTTCCACGTCAAGACAGGCGGTCTTGCTGCCATTGACAAACACGCGAACGCGATTGCCTTTCACCTCGATGCGTGCCTTGAACCATTCATCACCGTTCGGTTCGGGGTTTGCCTGTTTTTCAAATTGCCCATTGCGCTGGGCGCGGAGTTTTTGCCAGGGCCAATCGGGATGACTGATGTATTGCACCGCGTGGATCCGGTTGGTGTTGTTGGCGGCTTTGAAATTGAAGGGGCGGAAGTAGACGGCGTCGTAGGTTTCGCCGTCGAGCCCGTGGAACACCACGCCGAGAAAACTTCGCCCGCGCTGGTTGGAGCCCTTGAGTTCGACGTCGATGACGCCTTCGCGAAACGTCACCCCGCGCAGGTAAGCGCCTCGATCACCGGACCCGGCATTCGGTAACGATTGGATACCCGCTTTCCCGTCCAGCCGATCGGTGGTGAATCGAGCGCCGTTGAAGGGTTCCCATCCCGGCGTGTCGGTCTTGCCGAGCGACGTCAGGTTGATCGGGCCGGGTATTGGTTTGGCGGCGGATTGTTTCGTTCGAGTTGGCGATGGCGCCGGCTTGGACGGCTTGGGCGCGGCCTCCGCGTCGGTTGGTTGGCGCTCGTTGATCGACACGCGATGGAAGACCACGTCGTTGTCACTGGACGCCAGGCCGACGGTGTCGGCCTGTTCAAGTTGGAACGCAAAGTGCGGCTGCAAGCGGGAGGCCTGCCCCGTCCAGTCGAACAGTTTCTTTTCGTCAAGCCGCACCTCGATGGCGGGCTGGTCCGCTTTTTCCGAAACTGCAATGTCCACGCGGTATCGCTTGCCGTTTTGAAGTGTGCCCGGGCGCGTGGCGGTGGGATTCTGTTCTGAACGTGACGATTGGCCATCCACGCGCGCCATGCCGTGTGAAGTGCCTTGCCAACTCGACAGTTCCACGGCGACCGACGTACCGCCGATGGGCACGATGAAGGCGACCACGTCCTCACCTGATTGCCGGGTGAATTCCGCCGTGAGCGTGTACGTCTTGCCGACCGTTCCGGGCAGGCGGCACACCGCGCCTTTACCGGATTTGACTCGAAGCTCAGACTTCTCCAACTGCCACTCACCTTTGACCGCATTTTTCGAAGAGTCAAAAGACCTAAGCAAATCACGGTTGCGGTTTTGCCCGAACGAGGCGGCGGTGGTGGAGACAATGGCGGCCATCGCAACAACGAAAAAAAGTCGGCTTGAACGCATGGGGGATTCCTTTGGTAGGTAAATCAGACGGCGCATTAAGTGTTGCTGGCGGGGGCGGCATGACTCGGCGTACAATCGTCTGCGGAGCCTTCCATGAAACAACCGCCGCGGAATCTGTTTTGTGAACATGCTGCGGCTTGTGTGTTGGTTGTTTTTTGCACGTTCACGGCCGGCGCGCAAGATCGAAAGGCTGGAGCGGTGGTCAACGCACCTGCCGAAACGAAACAGACCGAAGACGCCTCGATCAAAACCATCCACCTGCCCATGTCCGGCAACGACGTGGACCTCGGCCCGTTGCTCGCCGCTGTGGTCGATCCGATTGGGTTGGATGGCGACGCCATCGGTGCATTGATCGACGCGAAGGCGAACGTAAAAAAAACCGCCGGTCGGGTCACGCTCAAAGCGATCGAACTGGCGACCAAAAAAGCGATCACTTTTGAAGTCACGCAAGCGGAGGGAAAACAAGTCATGGCAATCCGCATCGACCGCGCAGCCATGCGGCGGCGTAAAAGTTTCATCCGCAGCAAGATTGTCCGTATGATCCAGGCGTGGTTTCCCGGCGCCGCCGCGAAAGCCAAGGCGTATTACGGCCTGCACGTTTGGCAACCAGATGGCAAACGCCTGCCGATCAGCGAAACGAAATTGAAGGCAAAGCACGTTGTGTTGCTTGTGCACGGGCTTGATGAACCGGGTGATATTTTCGACGTTGCCGGCCCGCATCTGGTCAAGGCGGAATACACGGCCGTGCAGTTTTTCTATCCGAACGATCAGCGCATCGTGAAGAGCGCGCGGTCGCTGCACAAACACATGGGCATGCTGCGCGAGGCGGGCGTCGAGGAAGTGTCTATCGTCGCGCACAGCATGGGCGGGTTGGTCAGTCGGGAAATGTTGACCCATCCGGATTTTTACGGTGGGCAAGGCAAAGGGCATGAAAAACTACCGCATATCAAGCGATTGATCATGGTTGGCACGCCGAACCAGGGCTCGAATCTCGCCAAGTTGCGCAGTTTCGCCGAAGTGCGCGAGACCGCGGTGCGACTGTTCAGCCGCGACCGCATGCTCTTCGGCGGATTCTTTGACGGCGCGGGCGAAGCGGGCGACGACCTGCTGCCCGAAAGCGAATTCCTCCAGCGCCTCAACGCCCGGCCGCACGCCGACGACGTCGAATACACCGTCCTCGCCGCGCTTGCCAGCCCCGTCACCAACGAGGGCATCGAGAACCTGAAAAAGAAACTGCACGACAAGATCGGCGACACGCATCCCGAGCAGATCGAAAAGTCCGCTGCCGCGCTCAGCAAACTCATCGAGGGTATTGGCGACGGCGCGGTCCCGCTCGAATCAACCATGCTCAAAGGCTTCAGCGACCACGTCATTGTGCAAGGCAACCACGCCACGATGCTCGACAAACTGCCGGCAGAGGGGGAGAAGAAGCCGACGGCGATTGGGGAGATATTAAAACGGTTGAACGGTAGTTCTTAAGCAGATTTAACCTTTTGAAAAACTTGGCGATATCACTTCCGGAATCCAGTATTGAACGTTCGCTGCCATCGTAGTGACGAAGCTGGAAACAAACGCTGATAAAGGTTGTCAAGGTGCTAATCGGGGTGTAGGTTCCAATACGGAGGCTGAACGAGGATCGTCTCTCGTATGAACAGTCTGCAGGCTCACGCAGCTAGCAGGCAAACCTTGAATACTGAGAAAGAAGGAGAAATCTGATGAAGTGGACATTGGCATTGGTGTGTGCAGGCTTTTTCGCCGTACAGGCACAGGCGGTCACGATTGTTTCGACCGATTTTGATGGCCGAACCGTCAGCGGTTCGACGGCGTCAAACCTCACTTATATTCTCAACGGCGTGGCGGACCCCGGTGACCTGACCGCCGCCACGAACCCCGACGGCTTGTTCGACACTGCCAACGCGCAGGATCGCTTTGCCCCGGACCGCAATCTCCACAACGAGGGGTCTTGGTCTGTGGATGTTCCGTTGAACGTACTTGGCGCGAATATCGACCTGACCACCGTGTCGCTGGACGCGGCGATTTTCAACAACGCCGGGGCGCTGCAAGGCGTGGCCCGCGATGTGGACATGACCGTGGAATTGCTTGACGCCGGCTTGACGGTTTTGGATTCCGACACGGTCGCCAACATTTTTCCCGGTGGCGGTTCGCCCGCCCCCAATCCCCGGCCGGTCATCTTTGACCTGTCAGGCAACACCCTGTCGGCCAACACGTCATTCTTGCTTCGCCTGAACGTCTTCGGTCAAGGCCCCGGCAACAACGCGGGCATTGACAACCTGGTCGTCGAAGGCGACATCGCCCCCGCCGTTCCGGAGCCCGCGACCGCGGCACTGGCCATGATCGGGCTTGCCGGCTTCGCGGCCCGTCGCCGACGTGCGGCGTAATACTCGACGACAAAACAACCAAAGATTTCCAATGAACCCCGCGGAACAATCGCGGGGTTTTTCTATGATGGTGATATGTAGACGTTTGCCGTGCCGCGCTGCAGCGCGGCACAAGTGCCGTGGCTGACTGGATTCGATTGCAACTCGTGCCCCTTTCCTTGATCCCATGAAATCCCACACCGAACACCTCACCTTCAACATCCCCGCGCGCATGGGTTTTGAGAACATCACGCCGCTGGTGGAAGACATCGTCCGCCAGTCCGGCGTGCAGGAAGGACTCGTGCTCTGCAATGCGATGCACATCACCGCGAGCGTCTTCATCAACGACGACGAGCCCGGCCTGCACGGTGATTACAAACAATGGCTGGAAGAACTCGCCCCGTTCGACGCTTCGCCGCAGCGATACGCGCACAACCGCACGGGTGAAGACAACGCCGACGCCCACATGAAACGCCAGATCATGGGCCGCGAGGTCGTGGTCGCCATCACCAACGGCAAACTGGACTTCGGACCGTGGGAACAGATCTTCTACGGCGAGTTCGATGGACGAAGGGACAAGCGAGTGCTGGTGAAAGTGATCGGAGAGTAAATTCATGAAGCCAATCGATCTCATAAAAGATGACATTGGTGAAGAAGCATGGGGTGAGTGCAACCCCCAGACTTCTGCCAGTGGTGAGATCGAACCCGTCGCTGAACTGTCACCGTTCTCAACGTCGAAGACATACGTGATTCATGGTAGAACTCGGCAGTTTGATTTCCCCACGCTTCCACGTGGAAGTTACTGCGTCTATGACGCAAACGGACAACGGGTGATTAGGCTGACGAGAGCAGGGAAAGAGATCGAGTCGGTACTTGGAGAAAATTGGACACGACTTCCGAACTGCGATCCTGTCGTGTTGTCTCGGCTGATCTTGATGTTCTTTGACGGTGGAATCAGGTCAAGTCATCGTGTTCTACAGAGTTCGGGTTCACTTCGCTCGCATGGTGAGCAGTATGTTCTGAACGAGAAGGAATTTGGTAAAGCGGAACCATTTATTGAGGCTACGAGAATCATCGTTGAAGATGATCTCCTCACAATTCGAGCGGTGACCTTATGTGGATGGATGCACGACAAGCGTAATCTCGGAGTCGAGCATATCCGAATATCACGCTCTGGCGACGTGGCACTCGATGCCCGGAACGTTCTGTCCAAAAAGATTTTCAAATCTGTTCCAGCAATTCGGTACTGAGGTCTTAGAACCATCGAACGAGCGGAGTAGCTTCACGATCTGCTGTGGATGCCGCCAGAGTTTGCCGGTACGAGTTCTGAACCCAAGGTGGTTCAGGGCTTCGCAAACTTCCATGTGGGTCTTCCCTTGATATCGGAGTTCAACGGCCTTCGCAGCTACTTCGGCGTAAACATCTCGAAGTTCAACAGTTATGATGTTCTTCGGTCGCCTTGGCTTGGGCGTCGGCGGGGTTGGTTTCCGGGTGGAGATCAAGCAAGTTGGTCCGGGCCTGCCCGGAAACGATTGGAAGTTGTGGTTTCATCCTTGCCCGGGCAGGCCCGGACCTACACTGGCACGGTGAGTTCGGTGGCAGGCGGCCGAAATGGGTGTTGGTGAATGTGATTGGGCAATGATTCACAACTAAAACAACGCTTTGACCGGCTCGCCGACGCTCGCTGGATCGGTGAATCCATTGGGACTCAGTCGTGACGCGGGGTTGATATTCATCGCGGTCAGAAGGGTTGCGGTGAAGTCTTCCAAAGTGACGGGGTTGGTTTTCACGTAGGCGGCGCGGTCGTCGGATTCGCCGTAGACGGTGCCGCCGCGGATGCCGGCACCGGCTAACATGGCGGAATAACAATTCGGCCAGTGGTCCCGGC
>JANQKH010000413.1 GCA_028281215.1 Phycisphaeraceae bacterium
CCATCGTTCGATGATCACCGTCGGCCTGTTCACCGACTCCGACTTCGAACGCGACGGAGCCGTGCACGTCTACGGTCCGCGCATACTCGCCCTTCAGGAAGTCTACCCGGACAATCTCGGCAACGGCCGACAGGTCATCCAAACCTTCCGCGAAGGCAAGAAAGTCGAACAACGCGCGCAGCGCAGTTCACTTGTGCGCGTGCCGTGAAATCTCTCACGTCCTGGTGTTACGATGATGTGTGATGCCAGCGTTTCGATGGAAAAAGTACTGTCGGCAGTGCGGGTACTCGCTCGATGAACTGCCCGAGCGCGAATGTCCTGAGTGTGGACAGGCGTTCGATCCCGATGACGAGGCGACGTGGAGCAAACGGCCCTACGATCTGGAAAAGGTGAAAAAGCGGCGACGCAAGATCATCTGGATCGCGGCGGTCGCGCTGGCGATGTTAGGACACGGACTGGCGGCGGCGTTTCCGCCGCACATCCCGATCATCCTTCTGCTGACCTGTTGGCCGCTGGTGTTGCTTTGGATCGCGTGGGGGTTGGGCGTCGACCTGATCGGCACGGTCTGGCAAACGTTGTCGCCGTTGGAAGACCCTGTTAAGGAAGCCGTCGAGATCGACGACGCGGCGTTGGAACATCTGGTCGGCAAGCAGGGGCAGGTGACGGTGACGCTCAAACCCGTCGGCCGCATCATGATTGACGGTTGCGAATATGAAGCGAAGTCCGAAATCGAACTCGAAGACATCGGCCAACACGTCAAGGTCACCGACACCGACAAATGGCTGCTGATCGTACGCGGCGTGGATGGGTGATCCGCTCAAACCATTGTTCACGCTGATTGATTTATCATTCCCGCATGTCTCAAGCCATCCGCGTCACCGTCTGGAACGAATTCATTCACGAAAAGTCGAACGACACCGTCGCACTGCACTACCCGCACGGCATTCATGTCACGCTTGGTGATGCCCTTCACAAACATCTAGCTGAACAGGTCACCGTGCGCTTTGCCACGTTGGATGAACCGGAACACGGTTTGTCCGCTGAGGTATTGGGACAGACGGACGTGCTGATCTGGTGGGGCCACGCAGCGCACGATCGCGTGGCCGACGCTGTGGTGGACCGCGTGCAACAACGCGTGCTTGAAGGCATGGGGCTGATTGCGTTGCACTCGGCCCATGCGTCGAAGATTTTTCAACGCCTGATGGGTACGGGTTGCATGCTCCGCTGGCGCGAGGCGGCGGAGTTGGAGCGCGTCTGGGTGGTCGATCCGTCGCACCCCATCGCGGCTGGCATCGGGGATGAATATTTTGAGATTCCGCAGACGGAAATGTACGGTGAGTTTTTTGACATTCCCACGCCCGAGGAACTGGTCTTCATCAGTTGGTTCGAAGGCGGTGAAGTGTTCCGCTCCGGCTGCACGTTCAAACGCGGTAAAGGCAAAGTGTTTTACTTTCGCCCGGGGCATGAAACGTATCCGGTGTATCACCACGCGATGGTGCGGCGTGTGATCGCCAATGCAGTGCAATGGGCGCGGCCGCAGGGTGGTGTGTATCGCGGTGAAGCGATCAACGTGCCGGAGGGGATGGGGTGATGCAGCATCGAGGAGACGCGGTTCATACACGGCAATCGTTATCAGACGTTGAAACGACCCCGTCGTCACGTTTTCATTCGGAACTTTTTCGAGGCGCATCGTTTCTCCCGTTAATCATGTCGATGACATGGTTATCCAGGAGAAACGACCATGTCGAAGCAGACTGCAAATGAAGAACGTCGGGCAACGATGCGCTTGGAACCGCCGGGTCTGATGCCGGTCAATTTTGAGGCCGGCGGTCAGCCGATTCCGGACGCGGAGTTGATCAACCTGTCAGTGGGCGGCGCGGCGTTGACCTCACCATCGCCGGTGGTGCCGGGCGAGCGGGTTGCGTTCAACGTCGGCGGCGGCCGCGCGCCGGTGCTCTGCCAGGTGCTCGAATGCACACGACAGGACGACGGCCAATTCTTCATCCGCTGCAAATGCGTGTTGGGTGGATTCGATCTCGACAACGCTTGAACGATTTGAGTTTTTAGGTTGACCGGGTTGAACACCGAGCACACCGACACCTCGCGCCGTTCTCAGCTGCCTCGGTGTTCCCACGGACCGTCATTCCCACGTCAGCAAACCCAAACCACTATTCTTCGTCCGGTTTTTCCGGCAGTTTGTCCAGTTGAATTTGCGCGCGGGCGGCGGCGACGGTGCGGGGGTAGAGGTCGATGACTTTCTGGTATGCCCGTCGCGCGGCGTCAATCTGTTTCAGGTCTTTCAATTGATCGGCGAAAGCCAGTTGTGCTTCGGCTTTGCGTTGTTCGGTGATCACCTTATGCCGGGCCATGAAGGCGGGGTCGGCCTCGAAAGCGGCGACCTTTTTCGCCGACGATCGGCCGATGTCGGTATTACCCGCCTTTTCGACGATCCAGACGTAAACGTCGTACGCCTTGATGTCGTTGCCCGCCTTGATGTACCGCTCAGCGAGTTTCAGGCGGGAGATCAACGTCGCTTCGCTGACCGACGGAACGATGTGATGTTGTGGCGGTCGATGCGTATTGGGGTTTGGTGCGGGGACGACCGCGACTTTCGCACTACGCAGATGTTCCAGACGTTTGATGGCGTCGGGATATTGGGTGCGCGCCATGCGCAGCAGGCGGGCTTTTTCACTGGTGTCGGGCTGGAGGTAAGTGTTGATCCGGTTCGCCAGTTTTTTCATCGCGGCATCGGGTTGGAGGTGCGGCGAGATGGATTCGATGATAGCGAACGCGCGGGTGAACTTTTGCCCGGAGGCGAGCAGGTCGGCGTCCTGCAGCTTTTCGAGTGCGATCTCATAGTCAATCATCGCCACCGGGCGCGGCGGATGGGTTTGTATCGACGCGGCGAGTTGGTTTTCCAGTTCCAGCGGATGCCCCCGCCACAACACGCGTCCCTTCGGGGAAATCAACACCGATTCCGGCACACTCTGCACCCGCCACTGCACGGCAAGGCGGTCAGCAGGTTCGCCGCCGGCGTTCGCATCCACCGATTGAAACCAAGTGAAGCCCAGTTGCTGACTGATGATGTTCGCCTGCTTGTCGTAAATGGGGTCCATGCAGAGGCCGAGGAAATAAACACCGCGGCTGGCGTATTGTTTGTGCAGGTCGACCAGCACCGGCGCCGACTTCACGCTCGGCCGACTCCGCGCCGACCAGAAATGCACCACCACCAGCTTGCCCGCAAACGATGCGCTGGTGATCGACCGGCGATTCGTGGTTCGAACTTTAATCGAAGGTGTGTCGTCCACCTGAACCGCCAATGTGGCGCGAGCACTGGCACACCATGCGATGAGCGTGAACAACATGCACATTGAAGATGCAAGCGGGCGGCAACCTGAATGACGGAGAGCGTGGCGCATGGCTGCGTGAATTCTAGCGCGGTGGGTGGATCTTTTGGTAGCCCCGAGGTGCGGGACTAAGTGGGGTGGTGCGGGTTGATGCTCATTGGATTACGTCGTCGCCGTTGCCAGCGAGGACGGTTCGGCGGCGGCTTCGTTTACCTTTTCCAACCGCACCGCGCACACTTTGTATTCGGGGCAGCCGGTGTATTCATCGCAGGCGTCCCCGATGAGCAGGTTGGTGCGCGATTCGGGGAAGTGAAACGTCATGAAGACCGTGCCTTTGTTGGTCGCTTTGGTCACTTCCGCCCGGACCGCTACGCTGCCGCGCCGGCTGGTGACATTAACCAGGTCGCCGTGCGCGATGCCGAGTTTGCGGGCGTCGCCTGGATGGATGCGCAATGTTTCTTCCTTCGCTTTGACGAGCTTGGACACATCAGTACGTCGTGTCATCGTGCCGACGTTGTAGTGGAACAACTGTCGGCCGGTCGTGAGCATGATCGGGTACTCGTCATCAGGCAGTTCGCCCGGTTCCTGCCAAGGTGTCGGCGTAAGTTTCGCCTTACCGTCGGGACGAAGGGTGACGCCGCCGGCATGGACGACATCGGTGCCGGGATGGTCGGCGTCGTAGCAGGGCCATTGCAAAAATCCGTGTTTTTCAAGACGTTCGTAGCTGACGCCACCCCATTTTGGTGACAGTGCAGCAATTTCATCCATGATCTTTGCAGGATTGATCGGCGTGCCAACGCCATCGTCGGCTTGCAAATCGACGCCCATCCGACGAGCGATTGTGTTCACGATGTCACCGTCAACCATCGCTCCGGTGAGGGGTTCAATCGCTTGTCGCACACGCTGCACACGGCGATCGCTGTTGACGAACGTGCCGTCCTTTTCGAGGAACGTCGTGCCGGGCAGCACCACGTCGGCCAGCTCGGCTGTGGGGTTCATGAAGATTTCCTGTACGACGAGGAAGTCGAGCGATTCGAGCGCCCCGACGACATGTGACGTGTTCGGATCGGACTGCGCCACGTCTTCCGCGAGGATGTACATGCACTTGAGTGTGCCTTCGTGAGACGCGTTGAACATGTCGGGAATGCGCAGGCCCGTGTTGGTTGGCGGTTCGATGCCCCAGATACGACGGTGATCGGCGCGGGCCTGTTCGTCGGTGACGGGTCGGTAGTCGCTGAACACGTTGGGCAGCGCGCCGACGTCGGAGGCGCCCTGCACGTTGTTCTGCCCGCGAATCGGGCTGGTGCCGGTGCCGGGCCGGCCGATGTTGCCAGTCATGACCGCCATATTGATCATGCCGAACACGGTGTTGGAGCCGTGCCCCGCTTCGGTGACGCCGAGGCCCCAGAGGAATTGTGCGGCTTTCGCTGCGGCGTAGGTGCGCGCGGCTTGTCGAATCAAATCAGGATCGACACCGCTGATCTCGCTCGCCCATTCAGGCGTGCACGTTGCCATTTCGGCTTTGACTTCATCAAAGCCGTCGGAGTGTTGCGCGATGAAGTCGGGATCAATTAGATTCTCTTCGATCAGCACATGCTGCATCGCGTTGATGACCGACACGTTCGATCCCGGTCGCAACGGCAGGTGCAGGTCGGCAAGTTTCGCCAACTCGGTGTTGCGCGGGTCGAGCACGATTAGTTTGCAACCCTTGAGCACCGCCTGCTTGATTCGCGCGCCGAAGACGGGATGCGCTTCGGTCGGGTTCGCGCCGACGAGGACGATCACGTCGGAGACAAACACATCCTGGAACGGATTCGTGCCCGCCCCGGTGCCGAGCGCTTTGCCGAGGCCGAACGCGGAAGGCGAATGGCAGACGCGCGAGCAGTTGTCGACCGAGTTGGTGTTCATCACCACGCGGGCGAACTTCTGCATCAGGTAGTTTTCTTCGTTGGTGCAGCGCGAGGAACTGATGGTGGCGAAGCCTTCCGGTCCGTGTTTTTCCTTGATTTCGCTGAATTTGCGGGTGATCAGGTCGAACGCTTCTTCCCAGCTTGCTTCTTTGAAGCTACCGTCGCTTTGTTTGATCAGCGGCGAGGTCAGACGGTCGGCGGCGTGAGCGAACTGATGCGCGAATCGGCCTTTTACGCAGGCGTGACCGATGTTGGCCGAGCCTTGGGGGTTGGGCTCGATGTTGACGACGCGGCCGTCCTTCACGTTGACATCCAGCGAACAGCCCACGCCGCAGTACGAGCAGGTCGTCGTGACCTGTGAATCAGGAAGGCCGTGTTCGCGTGTGCCGGGTTCTTCCAGCGCCGCGACGGGGCATTCAAACACACACTGGCCGCAACTCACGCAGTTCGCTTCCTCGAAACCGGTGTCGTTGCCGGCGATCACCTGCACGTCATACCCGCGACCGGACATGCCGAGAATGAACGAACCTTGCACCTCATCGCAGGCGCGGACGCACCGCGCGCAGCCGATGCACTTGTCCATCTCCAGCTTGATGAACGGGTGCGAGTTGTCCATCGGCGGATTGTGCGTGCGCGGGTGTTCATACCGCGGCGTGCGCAGGCCGACGTTCTGTGCCAGCATTTGTAATTCACAACGGCCGTTGGCGGTGCAATCGAGGCATTCCAACGGGTGATCGCTGACGATCAGTTCGGTGATGTTCTTGCGGAGGCGGGTGAGCAGGGGGGACGACGTTTTGTACGACGCGCCGTCCGTCACCGGGGTGTGGCACGCGGCGACAGGCTTGCGACCCTCGTGTTCAACCAGGCAGGTTCGACACGCGCCGTAGGGTTCCATCCGGTCGGAATAACACAACGTCGGCACGTCCTTGCCGATCAGGCGAATCGCCGAGAGAAGCGTGGAGCCTTCCGGGACGCGCACGTGCTGGCCGTCGAGGGTGATGTCAACGGCATTTGGGACGGTGTCTGCTTTTTGAATCATGGCGGTACTTTCGGGGTTCAGCCCGGTTCTTCCTCATTATGCAGCGCGACGGTAAATTTGCGAAGCCATTCGACCAATTCCTCTCGCGAGGCCTCCCCGGCGGCGATGGCAAGGATCATGTGTTCGGCGTCGTCGGTCGGCGCATCGATCCGGTGGCCGTTCAGTTCAAGCATCGCTTCCATGGCGGCGTGGCCGATCCGTTTGTTTCCGTCGTTGAACGGATGGTTCATGATCAGGGAAAAACCAATGGCAGCCACTTTTTCGATGAGCGTCGGGTATAGGTCTTCGCCGCCGAACGCCATCATGGGCTGGGCGATCGCCGACTCCAATGCACCCATGTCACGAATGCCGTCTAATCCGCCGCTGTGATGAAGCAGAGCTTCGTGCAGGCGGATCACCTGCGCTTGACTCAAAGATCGCATCACGCGAGCCGCCGGTAGAGTTCATCATTTCGACTGATCACACGTTTGATGAGTCGGTCGAATGCTTCGTCGTCGCTTTGATCGAGCATATCGACGACGATCTGTTGCACGAGGGATTCCGCAGTGACACCTTTGCCTTCGGCGAGCGTCTTCAATCGGGCAAGCTGCGATTCGTCGAGTTGCACTTCGATGGTCATAGTTTCATTCCTTGCGCTGGCCGATTCAAATCCCCGCCGCTACTTTTCTATATCGATCCAACTCCTCCGGAAACTCCCGCATCAATGACTCAATCGGCAAAGGAATCATACCCCCCAACGCGCACAAACTCCCGTATTTCATGGTTTCACACAGTTCGTTCAGCAATTGAAGTTTCTCGTCGGTGACGCCAACGCCGTCGTCGGCGGTCATCTGGTCGAACAGTTCCGTCCCGCGGACCGCCCCGATGCGGCAGGGGAAGCATTTGCCGCAGCTTTCGACGGCACAAAAGTGCATTAGACCACGAGCAATTTCGACCAGGTCGTCCTTGTCGGAATAGACGACGATGCCGGCGTGCCCACAGATGCCGCCCGCCTCAGCCATCGCTTCGAAGTCGAGCGGTGTATCCAGTTTCGATTCGGGCAGAATGCCGCCCAGCGGACCGCCGACCTGCACGCCTTTGAAGGTGTGGCCGTCCGCCATGCCGCCGGCAAGATCGAAAATGATTTCACGGAGCGTGATGCCGAACTCCACTTCATACATGCCCGGCTTCTTCACGCGGTCGTTCAGGCTCACCGCCTTGGTGCCACGAGATTTGTTGTGGCCGAACGCCGCGTACGCCTCGCCGCCGTGCTCGATGATCCAAGGCAGGTTGTGAATCGTTTCCACGTTGTTCACCGCGGTCGGGCAACCCCACAAGCCTTTTTGCGCGGGGAAAGGCGGGCGAATACTCACCAGCGCGGGTACGCCTTCAAGCGAGCGGAGCAGACTGGTCTCTTCGCCACAGATGTACGCGCCCTGGCCGCGCACCTGTTTGACGTCGCATTGAAAATCGCCGCCGAATAGTGGCGCGCCGATGATGCCCGCTTCCCGTGCTTCGGTGATCGCCTGTTCGAGAATGCGCAGGGCGCGTGGGTATTCGAAGCGCGTGTAGATGATCGCCTCCCTCGCCCCACAAGCGTACGCGGCGAGCAGAATGCCTTCGAGTTGACCATGTGGGTCGCGTTCGACCAGTTCCTTGTCAATGTATGAGCCGGCGTCGCCTTCATCGAAGTTGACGACGATGAATTTGCGCCCGCTGCCGTCTTCAGGAATGGTGTCGGATACCGTCTGGAACTTGATGCCGGTTGGGAATCCCGCGCCGCCACGGCCGCGCAGTTGGCTGGCTTTGACTTGGTCGATCACGTCTTGTGGCGAAAGCGTGGTGACCGCTTTTTCCAGCGCGGCATAAGCGCCGGTGGCCTTCGCGCTGGAGAAGTTGGCCGCATCCTGCCCGAACCGACGCATGAGGATGTTGGGTTGCCCCTCGCTTGGCGGGTGGACCGAGTTACTTGGCTCGCTTAGACCGTGCGGCGCGCCGCCTTTGACATCGTTAACCAGACGGTCCGTCGCCCCCGCCTCCTCCAGCGAAACCGGCAGTCCGTCCACCATCACGTTCGGTCCGATGCCGCAATAACCCAGGCAGGCCACGTGCTCCACGCGCACGCCCGCCGCCGAGGTGTCGCCCAACTCGACGCCCGCCGCTTCGCAAAGTTTTTCTTCGATCGCCTTGCATCCCCCGCCGCCGGCCGTACCCGCGCCGGAGGCGCGGCAAGCTTCGCCGTTGCAGATTTTCACGACGCGATTGGCCGGTTTGTCGTGTGTCAGTTCCTCGTAAAACTTGGCAGTGGAACGCACATGCTGCGGCGGCAGGTTGTATTCGGCCGCGATGGCTTCAATGTCGTCGTCACTGATGTAGCCCTGCTGGTCAAACCGCCTCGAAAGCACGTCATAGACGGTTTCGCCGTGGCCGAGGAACTTATTTTGTAACGCGATGAGGTTGGTCGACATCAAAAACCTTTGAAACAGCAGACGACGCCATCGGTTGGGCCGCCCGGGAAGACAAACACGGAACAATGCAGGGCATGGAACTGTTCGCATTGTAATGAAAGCCGAGACGCCATGGCGTTCGCGTCACGAACAAATGCGGAATTCCGGCAAGCGTTGGGCCGGCAAAACTTGCACGCAGACATCACTGCGCATGCGATTTTTGACTTCGTTTCGGCGGTGTTGGAAGACCAGGCCGAGCGGTCAAGTGTGGTGCCAAACGGCCGGCCGGGCAGGTTATTCGTTCCATAGGCCCTGCCTCTGACTTTGTAGTTTTTGTATGCGTACAGTGCTATGGATGAAATTCACGGGATTTTGAGTTTTTTTCAGTAATGAATCCAAATCCTCGGACGCGACGAATACAAGTAAGAACCCGTGATTGGAGGTTCTCATGGTTTCCCGTTCAGATATCGATTATCGAAATCATCCGCAGGTCCGTGAACTGCTCGAAACCGACTCCGGCGATTTCATGGACTACATGGACGATGAAGCCTTTCACAAGCGAGGCGCACGAAAGGCCTTGTTTGATGACGTCAGCGATATCGAGAATCCGGTCACCGATTGGTACATGCCCAGCCTCGATTCGATGGATGTCGAGACGGTACTCCGCGCCAAAACCAACCGCCTGCTGACCGCCGAGCAGGAAAAGGTGCTGTTCCTTCAGTTCAACTACGCCCGGTTTATGGTGGCGTCGATTCAGGAGCGGTTCGCCAACCGGGCGATTACCCGCAAGAGCGCGGCCGATCTGCTGGACTGGTTTTACCGATCGAACGAATTGCGTGACCGCATCGTCCAGTTCAATCTCGGTCTGGTGTTGGCGATGATCAAACACGTTGCGGCGGCGTCGCGCCTTGACTACATGGAAATGATCTCAGAAGGGAACCTGGCGCTGCTCCGCGCGGTGGACAAGTTCGACGTGTCACGCAGCTTCAAGTTTTCCACCTACGCGTGCCGGGCGATCCTTAAGGCGTTCAGCCGTATGAGCGTCACGCAATCGCGCCGGCGGTCGCTGTTTCCTGTGTCGGTCGACACATCGTTTGACGAACCAACCGAACAGATGACGCCGGACGACTTGAAGGAATACGCGGCTGAACTCAAGCGCATCATCGACGACAACGAAGCCGGCCTTGATGAGCGGGAGCAGCAGGTGCTGCAATTGCGATTTCCGTTTGAGGATGACCGCAACTATAAAATCACGCTCAAGGAGGTCGGTCAGATGATCGGTTACTCCAAAGAGCGCGTCCGGCAGATTCAACGATCCGCGCTGGCGAAACTCCGGCAGGTGATGGAACTGAAATTCTCAAGCCATCCGTTGATGGATGGATAACACATTGAACCATGATTTAGGGCTCCACGATGAAGGTAAGTGTGGTTGTCATCCTTCTGCTTTCTCTGTCACCGTTCGCGCATGCAGACGAGTTGACGTGGGAGAACTGGAATCAATGGCGTGGTCCGCGGCGTGATGGTTCTTTCCAAGGGCCGACGTGGCCGGATAAGTTGAATGGCCGTCTGAAAAAAGTGTGGCGGGTCGAGTTGGGCCCGAGCTACGCCAGTCCGGTGATCACATCGGACCGCATTTTTACGGTGGAAACCCACAGGCAAAAACAGGAAGTCGTGCGCGCATTGGATCGCAAAACCGGCAAGCAACTCTGGGAAACAGTGTGGGACGGTTCCATGAGCGTGCCTTTCTTCGCCGCGAAGAACGGCAGTTGGGTTCGCTCCTCTCCGGCCTTTGACGGTAAGCATTTGTATGTCGGCGGCATGCGGGATGTGCTTGTGTGCCTCGATGGCGAAACGGGAAAACAAGTTTGGCGCGTTGATTTTGTCGAGCGGTTCAAGGCGCCGCTGCCCGCGTTTGGTTTCGTGTGTTCACCACTGGTCACCGATGATGCGGTTTACGTGCAGGCCGGTGGAAGTGTGGTCAAACTCGACAAGAAAGATGGATCAACGATCTGGCGGTCTCTCAAAGATGGCGGCGGCATGTACGGCAGTGCATTTTCCTCACCAGTGATCGTCAAGTTGGCCGGTGTGGAACAACTGGTTGTGCAGACCCGGTCTCAGTTGGCTGGGATTGAGTTGGACAATGGCCGTGTGCTTTGGGAACAACCGGTCAAGGCGTTTCGCGGAATGAATATTCTTACGCCGACGGTTTATGCCAACGGTGTGTTCACCAGCACATATGGCGGTCGCACCAAACTTTGGAAGGTGACATCGGGGGATCCCAAACTCAAGGTGGCGCAGGTGTGGGATAACCGCCTTCAAGGATATATGAGCAGTCCCGTCGTGATTGGTGATCATGCGTATCTGCACTTGCGCAACCAGCGGTTTGCTTGTGTGGCGTTGAACAGCGGGGAGATTGTGTGGTCGACCCAACAGAGGTTCGGACAGTATTGGTCGATGATTAAACAGAACGAACGCATGCTTGCACTCGATCAGGATCAGACCCTTCGACTCATTAAAGCAACCCCGGAAAAGTTTGTCCTGGTCGACGAAGTCAAAGTCGGCGAGAAAAGCACATGGGCTCATATTGCCATGTCCGGCCATGAAATCGCCGTACGCGAGTTGATGGCGCTGACGCTTTACGACTGGAAGTGATCGCTAGAGTTCATCCCACGTCAGTACGACCTTGCCGCTGTTGCCGCTGAGCATCGCGTCGAATCCCTTTTGGAAATCAGTGTAGTCATAGCGGTGTGTGATCACCTGCGTGATGTCCAGGCCGCTTTGCAGCATGACGCTCATTTTGTACCACGTTTCGTACATTTCGCGGCCGTAGATGCCTTTGATCGTCAGCATGTTGAAGACGATGGTGGTCCAGTCGACCGCCATTTCCTCGGCGGGGATGCCGAGCATGGAAATCTTCCCGCCGTGACACATGTTGGCGATCATGTCTCGAAACGCTTGCGGGTTGCCTGACATTTCGAGACCGACATCGAAACCTTCTTCCATGCCCAGTTCGCCTTGCACGTCGGCAATGGATTGGTCTTTGACGTTCAGCGCGACGGTCGCGCCCATTTTGTCGGCCAGTTCCAAACGGTAGGGATTCACATCCGTCGTGACGATATGCCGGGCGCCGGCGTGCCGACAGACCGCCGTTGCCATGATGCCGATTGGTCCCGC
>JANQKH010000493.1 GCA_028281215.1 Phycisphaeraceae bacterium
GACAATTGGGTCAACTGGGCGAAGAAAAATTCGATGCCCATGTTCGCGGGCCCGATCGTAAGCTTTGAACCCAACGTGCTGCCCGACTGGGTTTTCCTGTGGGAACACGACTATGACACCATCCGCGATCTGCTGTACGAACACACCGAGCGTGTGATCTCGCGCTACGGCGAATCGATCAAACTGTGGAACGTGGTGTCCGGGTTGCACATCAACAGCCACTTCGGGTTCAGCTTCGATCAATTGCTGGACCTGTCACGGATGTCAACATTGCTGGCGAAGGAGATTCGTCCGAACGCAAAAGTGATGGTGGAAATCCGTCAGCCGTTCGGCGAATACTACGCAGAGAACCAGAAATCGATTCCACCGTTGATGTACGCCGACCTGTTGATTCAGGGCGCGGTGAACTTTGATGGTTTCAGCGTGAAGTTGATGATGGGCCAGGCGCAACCGGGTCAGTTCGCGCGGGATCTGATGCAGGTCAGCCACATGCTTGATCAGTTCGCCGGTTTCGGTAAACCGATGTACCTGAACATCTGCGTGCCCAGCGATGTGGTCAATGAGATGATGATCGCCAGCCCTGACGGTAAGGCGGAAGTCGACCCGAACTGCGGCTTCTGGCGTAAGCCGTGGTCACAGGCCGTGCAGGGCCACTGGCTCGAAGCGATCATGCACATCGCGATGAGCAAGCCGTATATCGAGGCCGTGGTGTGGCATGAGGTGGTGGATCACCCGGACATTCAGTTGCCGTTGAGCGGTTTGATGACCGAAGACCTCACACCGAAACCCGCGTTCCGACGCATCTCCGCCTTCCGCGCGGCGATGAACACCGGCGAACCGATGACGCCGACCGCCATGGGTTCCAAGACCGGCGACCCCCGCGGCCTGCGCAAGACCAACGGCGACGATTCCAACTTCGACCCCGCACCCAAAACGTCTGAACCGCTGGCGCAGGATGACGCCGGCGATGACGACGGCCCCGGTGAAATGCTCGAAGCCGATCCGCCGCCGAGCCAACTCAAACGCGGGTCCAAGTCCAAGCGTCCCGGGCGATCGCACTCCGCCGCAGACGAATCGGACCACTGAACACAACCGACTTCACCTTGGAAATCGGCCATGAACCGCTCCGTTACATCCCTTGCGATGTTGATGCTGATCGTTGGTGTCGTGGTGGTGCTGATCGTCACATGGTCGCGGCCGATCCGGCGTTCAACCATCACACCTCGGGCGATGGGCAATCAGATCAATATCAACACCGCAGACGCACCGACGCTCATCCTTCTGCGCGGCATCGGACCCCGACTGGCGGATGCGATCGTGGAACATCGGCAAACGCAAGGACCGTTTGAAACCGTTGACAATCTGGACGATGTCAAAGGCGTCGGGCCGCGTACGCTGGCGAACCTTCGTGACTACATCACGACCCGCTGACCCGAGCCCTGCAGGCTGGGACACTGTTGGATTTCACCATGCGCATCAGCATCACGTCTTTCCTAGAATGACGATCAAGTTGTTGGGTGGGCAACGCTCAACCCACACGCTGATGCCACTGTTGATTTCAGGAACACGCAGGAAGGATCCGTCATGTCAGCCGTTGAAACCCCTACGCCGACACAACCGCACACCAATCCGTTGGATGCCGACCCGGACATCCATCGCCTGATCA
Source organism: Phycisphaeraceae bacterium (assembly GCA_028281215.1). Taxonomy (GTDB): domain Bacteria; phylum Planctomycetota; class Phycisphaerae; order Phycisphaerales; family Phycisphaeraceae; genus JANQKH01. The sequence continues at coordinate 1,667 of JANQKH010000493.1, forward strand.
AAGCGGAAGCCGAGCGACAAGAGCACACGTTGGAGATGATCGCCAGCGAGAACCACACCTCGGCGGCGGTGATGGCCGCCAACGGCTCCTGTCTGACCAACAAATACTGCGAAGGCTATCCAAAGAAACGCTACTACTCCGGCTGCGAGTTCTACGACGACATCGAACAGATCGCGATCGACCGCGTGAACCAACTGTTCGGCTGTCAGTACGCCAACGTGCAGCCGCACAGCGGCGCCAACGCCAACCTGGCCGCATTCGCCGCTGTACTCGAACCGGGAGACACCTTTTTAAGCGTCGTGCTTTCCGACGGCGGGCACCTGACGCATGGCTCGACTGTGAACTATTCAGGTAAATGGTTCAAGCCGGTGCACTATCCGCTGGTGTACGACGAATCGCGCGACGACTTCGGCTGCATCGATTACGACGCGGTCGACGCCCTCGCCGCCGAACATCAGCCGAAGTTGATCCTCTGTGGTTACTCGGCTTATCCGCGCACGATTAACTTTGAACGATTCCGTCAGGCGGCGGACAGTTGCGGCGCGCTGTTGATGGCGGACATTGCCCACATCGCCGGGCTTGTCGCGGGCGGGGCGCACCCTTCGCCGTTCCCGCATTGCGATATTGTCACGACGACCACGCACAAAACCCTGCGCGGTCCGCGCGGCGGCCTGATCATGACCAACAGCGAAGACCTCGCCAAAAAGATCGACCGCGCCGTTTTCCCCGGCACGCAGGGCGGTCCGCTGATGAACACCATCGCCGGCAAAGCGATCTGCTTTGGCGAAGCGCTGCGTGATGATTTCAAGACCTACGCGGCGAACGTCGTCGCCAACGCCCAATCGCTTGCCGCGGCGCTGATCGACAAAGGCTGGGAACTGACCTCGCGCGGCACGGACAACCACCTGATCGTCGTCGACTTCACGCGGACCCACCCGGATCTGACCGGCAAAGACGCCGCCAACTGGCTGGAAACGGCGGGCATCATTTCCAGCAAGAGTACGGTGCCGAACGATCAACGGTCGCCGTTCGTCACCAGCGGCGTGCGACTTGGCACCCCGGCGCTGACCACGCGCGGCCTGAATGAAGACGACATGAAAACCGTCGCCGACCTGATCGACCGCGTCTGGAACAGCGCCGGCGACGAAGCGACACTCAAAGCCGTGCGCAGCGATGTGGTCGACCTGTGCAAACAACACCCGATGCCACACTAAATCTCAAAGCGCAACGCCCGACCAACCACCCACACCTGAATCAACTTAGCCGCGTCACTTGCGGCGCGCTCACCGACCACAAGGAAGAACCATGTCCTGGCTCGAAGTTCACAGCCCCCACGACGGTCGCCCCGTTCGCGTACGCGACAAAGACATCGGGCGATCCGTCCGTGACGGTGACGGCCGCATCTTCTTTGTGATCGAACGCAGCGACGGCGAAGGCTATTACGGTTCCGTCACCCGCCAGGGCGGCCCGGAACACGAAGCAAAGTACGATGAAATGCTCGCCAAGGAGGAACATGCCAAAAACGTTGCCGCCGACATCCACGCACAACAAGTGCACGACGCAACCGGCGGTAAGCGTTCCAGCGCGCGGGGGAAACTGGTCATCCTTCTGCTCGCTGCGATCGTCCTGTTTCTGGTATGGCTGTTCACCATCGGGCCGCTAGGCAATCTGGAATGGCAGGCGCCGCCGGGCCCGAATAACCCGCCGACCAAAGACGCTGCGAACACGGACACCCTTCCCAAAGACACGGCTCCGAAAGACACAGACTCATCGGGCAAAGACGGCGACGCGAAGTGAACCTCAAGACGCCGTGTTTTTATATGCAGCGGGAAACCGACTCAACCTTTCGGCTGAGGTGAGGTATCATTCCCGGCGTCTTCTTCTGTGTTTTTCATCGCCGTTCGTTGCGAGGTGCACACGTGACCCATGTCTTTCATGATCAGCCGTTGACTGACGATATCCAGCAATCCGTCCTCGAAAGCATCGCCCTGCGCGAGCCGCTACAAACAACGTTCGACAAAGCGTGCAACAAGATCGAATCTTCACTCGGTGACGCCATTTGTTGCATCATGATGTTAGACGGTCAACGCGAATCGCTGAACGTCGCGTCCGGCCCGAGTCTGTCGCGTGAAGTCATCGAGGGCTTGAACGGCCTGGTACCGGGACCGAAGGCGGCATCCTGCGGTACTGCGGCGTTCACCGGCAAACCGGTGATCGTCGAAGACACCACGGTAAGCCCCTACTGGGATGACTTTCAGGACAACGTGAAACGCTTCGGCATCCGGTCGTGCTGGTCCTACCCCATTCTGGCTGTCGGCAGCAAGCAATCGCTTGGTACGTTCGCGATCTGTCACGGCAACCCGGCCACGCCGTCCGATGAAGACCTGCATCTGCTGGGCACGGTCGCGCAATTGATTGGCATTGCCGTGCAGCGGCAGAAGCTTGACGATGAACTGCGAGAAAGCCAGCAGGCGTTGATCGAGATCGCCGAGGGTGTTTCAGGTCAATTCGGGCGCGGATTTCTTAAATCGCTGACCAAACGGCTGGCGGATGTTTTAAAGGTCGACTACGCCATGATCGGGGAGCGGTTGCCGCAGGCAAGTCACATGGCCCGGACCATTGCGGTCATCGCTGACTGCGAACCACAGGATGATTTCGAGTTTGAACTGTCAGGCACACCCTGCAATGAAGTGCTGGCGAACGACCTTTACTACTGTCCATCGAATCTGCGCGACACGTTTCCGAACAGCCAACTGCTTGCCGATCTGAACGCCGACAGCTACATGGGCATCGTTCTGCGTGACGGCGACCAACGCGCCAACGGTTGGATTTCTGTGCTCTCGCGCGGACCGATGCAGATATCTGAATCGATGGGCAACGTCTTCCGCGCATTCGCGGCCCGTGCCGCCGCCGAACTCGAACGCGCCCGAGTGGAATCCAATCTCAGCGAAAGTGAATCGCGATACCGATCGCTTTACCACAGCATGCCGCTCATGTCCGAATCGATCGATTATGAAGGTCGGCTCGTCAACATCAATGAACAGTGGCTCAAGACGATGGGCTACGAACGGGACGAGGTGATCGGCAGGCATGTGACTGACTTTCATACCCAAGACTCGCGCAACCGTGCGATTGAAACCTGGCTTCCACTTTATTTTGCCGGCAAACCAATCGAAGACGTGCCGTTTGAAATGGTCAGCAAGGACGGGCGGGTGGTACCCGTGCTGATCACCGCCTGGCTTGAGCCGAAGGGCAGTTCCCATGGCGCCTCCGGGCACGCGGTGCTTCGCGACGTGAGTGAACGGCACAACCACCAAGCCGAACTGGATCGGCTGAACACCGCACTGGACAACGCGCTACTCGGCGTTTCAAAACTCGACACGGATGGCATCTATGAAATGGTCAGCCCGACCTATGCGCGCATTCTCGGGTACCAACCTGAGGAACTGGTCGGCCAATCCTGGCGCGTCACCGTGCCGACCGACAAACAACACAAAACCGCCGAAGCGGCCGAGCGAATGCTGGTCGAAGGATCCGCTGACCTCGAAAACGAAGGGCTTCGCAAGGACGGCTCGGTCTACTACAAACATTGCCTGCTCGTCGGATCGCTGAACAGTCGCGGCGAAGTGGACGGGTTCTATTGTTTCATGAAGGACATCAGCGAGCGCGTCAAGGCGGAAGC
>JANQKH010000564.1 GCA_028281215.1 Phycisphaeraceae bacterium
GCCGGCTTCGATGGCCATGTTGGTCAGCGTCATGCGATCTTCAAGGGTGAGGCTGCCGATGCCTTCGCCGGTGAAGTACATGGCTTTGTAGGTTGCGCCGGCGAAGCCGATTTCACCGATGACCGCGAGGATGAGGTCTTTGGCCGTGAGGTAGGGCGGGATCTCGCCATGGAAGGTGAACTTCATCGTCGGCGGAACCTTGAGCCAGGTCTTGCCGGTGCCCATCGTGAAGGCGGCATCGGTGTTGCCGACACCGGAGGCGAACTGCCCGAACGCGCCGGCGGTGCAGGTGTGGCTGTCGGTGCCGAGAAGGATTTCACCCGGTCGGCAGTGGCCTTCTTCGGGGAGGGCTTTGTGGCAGACGCCCTTGTAGTTGGTCTTGGTGGGGTCGCGGTAGGGGTTGGGCATTCCCGAGCCAGCTTCGGTGTTGAGGAAGTCGGGGTCGTAGTAGTACTTGATGCCTTGCTCAGCCACGAAGTCGCGCAGGATTTGGATGTTGCGGTGACACTTGTCGTCCGCCGTGAAGATGTAGTGATCGGGGATGATCGGGATACGGGTATTGTCCCAGACTTTGGCGTCCGCTCCGAACTTCTCCTTGAAGATGCCGATGGTGCCCGGACCGCACACATCGTGTGTCATCAGCACGTCCACGTCCACCCACACATTCTCGCCGGGTGTGACTTCCGTCTTGCCGGAGTGAGCAGCCATGATCTTTTCGGTGATGGTCATCGGGCGGGCCATTGCAGTCTCCTTGGTGCAGGCATCCGGAGCTTTGGGGCAGCGAAATCGGGCCTCAAGGCAGGTCAATCGCAGCAAATCAGTCGAGCCGGGCATTGTAGCGGCCTACGTCGGGCCCGGCGGTGCGACGTGCCAGGCTGTCGACTGGCCAGTTGATTCATCGAAACTGGGTAATTTAACCCTGACAGCAACACCCCACCACCTAGCAGGCAATTTCGATCGTAAACCATGCTCAAAAAATAGTTTACACATGTCATCAGGGTTTTCCCTCTGACGTCAGGGTGACGCGCGCCATCCTCCTGCCCTGTGGTCGAAATCGATCGTAAACCATTGATTTTAAAATGCTTACCGAGTGTTGTGGGGTTGCCTCATCGACAGCGAACCGCCACTTGGCCTGACATTGATCTCGCCCCCTGTCACAGAGATACTGCGTGGTTATGAGATAACATGATGCTGAAAAGGGCGTTCAGGCATCATGAGCCGATGGTACCAGAATGCCAAACATTTTTCAAACTAAAGTTAATTGGTGTCGTGGTAAGTATGGCCAGCCGTTCTACAGGTGATCGCACACAACCCCGATCAAGCAAGCCGCCGAACACCGAGTTTTGCCTTTTCAAACCCGTCTGTGAACGCCCCGATTCGACTGATTTCGAGTTGTCGGACCTGCACGGACGTTTCAAGCCCTGACGGACCGGTAACCGACGTTGACGGTATCCCACACCCCCCGTATCTTCACACACCATGACCAAGCAGCAACTATTGATAGCGTCGATTCTTCTGGCGATGACCCTCGGCCAGACCGGTTGTATCAGTCCCCTGGATCGCACGCTCGAGCAGCAGTTGCATGAGCAGTTGGTGCTCAGCCAGCGGGAGTATCGCAAGGCGGTCGCCGAGGGGCCGGTGATTGAAATCCAGCGGTCGCCCAGTGAGGTTGAGGATTACCTTCAAAAGCCGTTGGAAGACGGTACAAAGCCGATCGACATTGCCGACAAGATCGGCGGTCCCGGGGCGTACGATGGCGAAACACTCGAATTGGGCATGGACCTGATGGGCGGCGGGGCGTCGATTGATGTCTACCTCAAGCGCCATCGCATGAAGAAAGAGATTGAGCTGATCGAGCGGAAAGCCAAGGGCGAAAACCGCGGGCTCAGCGATGCCGAGAAAGATGAGATCGAAACGAAGAAAGCGGCGATCGAGAAACTCAGCGCCGAGATCAAAGCCAAGGAAACGCCGACGTATGCGATGTCGCTTCAGCGTGTGACTGAACTGGTTGCCAAGAACAACCTGGACATTCGTCTGGCGAAAATCATTCCGGCGATTTCAGAGACACAGGTCACGCAAGCTGAGGCGGTGTTTGACGCGGTTTACTTTGCCAACGTCAACATCAGCGCCACCGATGAGCCACAGCCGCCGACCGTCGCGCTGGCGGTGTTCGGCAACACGCAACAGAACACGCGCGGCCTCGAAACCGGTATCCGCAAAACACTGACCACCGGCGGACAGATTCAAATTTCGACCGAGTATGCCCGGCAGAACCGCGACCCGTCGTTCTTTGTGGTCAACACCTTCTACGAATCCAACGTCCTTTTGACGTTGACGCAACCGTTGTTGCGCAACTTTGGTTCGGACGTGACGCGTTCGCAGATCGAACTGGCGACCAATGCCAAACGGGAATCGGTTCAGGATCTGCGCGAGCGCATGATCCAGGTGCTCGCCGCCAGCGAACAGATTTACTGGCAGCTTGTGCAGGCGCAGCAACAGTTGTTGATTCAAACGCGCTTGTGGAAGACGGCGAACGATGAACGTGTTCGGCTTGCCAAGCGATTGGGTTTTGATGTCACGCCTTCGACCTTCTCGGAAATTCTGTCGC
>JANQKH010000578.1 GCA_028281215.1 Phycisphaeraceae bacterium
CGTACTGCACGCCGATCGGTTTCGGCACAGCCGACGAGCGCACGACCACCGTGTCGCCTTCGATCACCGCTTCGGCCGCGTGCCACTTTTTGTCAACGCCGCACAGGCGGAAGTGATTCAACTTCTGACCGGGCGTCGGTTGTGCCGGCTCGACATACTTGCCGGGGGTGGAGCGTTCCTTTTCCAGTCCCTTGCTGCCGACCATCAGCCCACCGAACAGGCTTTCCTTTTCAAACGACAGGATCACCTTGTCGCCGGTCACCTTGTAACTCTGATAGATAGGGCCGGTGTAGGCGACGTCGCGGCCGTAGTCTTTCGCCAACGCCCAACGCGCCAGACGCATGCCGGGGTGGAGTTTGTTGTAGTAATGGATCCCGCCGGATGCCGGATTCAGGTCGGACTGCACGACCATACCGACGTGCTTGCGGTTGTTGATGAAAAATTGGTGCTGTGCCTGGCGGATGTCGGCGAAGCCCACGTTGTTTGGATCGGGGGCGCCGTAGCATTGCATTTGCGTGAAGTAGAACGGCATGTTCGGTTTGCCCCACGCCGCGCGCCAGCCGTTGACCAGCGCTTCCATGCGTGCTGCGTAGATTCGACCGTCGCCGGAATTGCTCGTGCCTTGGCACCAGATCGAACCGCGGATTGCATACGGCACAACCGGCGCGATCTTGCCGTTAAAAAACTGTGTCGGCCCGCGCCACATGCCGGCAATGCCGGGCAGGCTTGGTCGGCGCAGCGGGCGTTCCAGCGGAAAACCGAGCTTCGCCGATTCGTCCTGCCATTTGGCGAGGTCGCTGTAAAACTGTTCGAAGGCGGCGCGACCTTGCGCGGTGGTGACATCAGCATGGTGAACCAGTTCGGCGTCCGCTTTCAGTTTCGGATGCGCTTCAATCGCCTGCCGCTGCGTGAATGCTTCGATGCGCGTGTTGCTGTGCGAAGTCAGCAGGATGCCGACCGGCACGTTCAACTCCTTGTGAAGTTCATGGGCAAAGGCAAGGGACAGCGCGGAAAACTGGCTGGCGGCTTTGATCGTTTTCCAGCCGTGTTCCGATGTTCCCCGGGTTTGAGGGTAGATCGCCGAAACGGTGTCGGTTCGAAACTCACGGATTGGTGCGGGCTCTTTGGCGCCCGCCAGTTCGCGCGCCAAGGCTGCGCACAGGCTTTTGCCCGCGAGCCATTCCATGTTGGATTGCCCCGAAGCATGCCAGACTTCACCGACCAGGATGTCCTTAAGCGTTCGGGTTTCGCCGCCGGCTTCACGGATCACCATCGCCACGGGCGTTGCATTGGCCTTGAGAGGCTCCAGTTTCAACAACCATCGGCCTTGTTTGTCGGCGGTGGCGGTTTTGGACTGGCCGGCGAACTGCACGGTGACTTTCGCGCCCGGCTTGGCCCATCCCCAGACCGGCACGTCCATGCCGCGCTGAAGGATCGCGTGATCGTGAAACGGCGCGCCCAGTTCAAGTGTCAATGCAGCCACGGGCTCGGCCGTGTCTGGTGCCGCGCTGGGATTGGCAAGCGATTGCGTTGGATGGCCGGCGAGGACGGTTGTGACAACCAGCACAATCGCCAGAAGAACCAGCTTGGGAACGATTGTCATGGGACGCGTGCGTGGCATAAGGGTTCTCTCGGATGGGATTTTTTTTGTGATGCGAGGGCAACCGTGGGGATGCTACCAAGAGTTTTCTCGATCAGGATACCGTTGGCGGATACAAATCACGATGCCCGTGCGGCGGATACGATCTTCAACTGCGATATGAGGGAACGCTGATGTCCGTCGCGGCAACCAATGGTCTTCCTGGATTCAGCGTGGTTTAGATGCAATGGAGCGGAGGGGACTCGAACCCCTAACCCCCTGCTTGCAAAGCAGGTGCTCTCCCAATTGAGCTACCGCCCCGTGGAACCGAATGCCGGCCGGTGGGGACAGGCATCATTGTATCGATCGGTTCGCAGGTCAACCGGCGTGAAAAAGATCGCGATTTTTCACTGAATAATCCGTCACGCACTTGGTCATGCGGTCGCAAAGAGGCACTTGAGGTAGCTACCTTCCTTGAAGCCGATCGGATGATCCAGCGCGTGGCCGGTGCGTTTGATTTCAGCAAGCGGTCGGCCTGCACTGCGGGCGGCGCGGTGCACCGCCTGGAAAAACGTTTCCGCATCCACACGTGTCGAACACGATGCCAGCACGATCGTTCCGCCGGGCGTCAGCACGTCCAGGCCGAGCACGGTCAGTTGTCCGTACGCGCCGATCGCCTTGTCGATATGCGATTGCTTTGTTGCGAACGCGGGCGGGTCGATGATCACCACGTCAAACGATTCGCCTTTGCCGGCCATCGAACGCATCACGTCGAAGGCGTCTCCGCAAAGTGTTTTATGTTTGGCGGCGGCGACAGCCGGGTGGTTTTCGTTCAGCGCAAAGTGTCGCCCGGCGGCATCCAGCGCCGGTTGGCTAATGTCCAGGCTGACCACCTGTGTCGCCCCGCCGCGCGCCGCGTAGAGCGAGAATCCGCCGCTGTAGGCAAAGACGTTCAGCACAGTTTTGCCATTTGTCAACGATTCGACGGCCGCGCGGTTGTCGCGTTGATCAAGGAAGAACCCGGTCTTGTGTCCGTGGATCGGATCAGCTTCAAACGCCAGGCCGTTCTCTTTAAACAGAACAGCGCCGCTGAGCGATGCGCCTTGCAGGACGAGGCCGTCCTTCAATCCTTCGATGCCGCCGTCAGTCTTTGCACTCATGCTCGCTTGTACGGCGCGACTCAACCGTAGTACGACGCGTTCGTAGTTGAAACACCGCCCGATCGCGTGCAACACCCGTCGCAAGTGAGGCAGCCACGCGGTGGTGTAAAGTTTGACGACCAACGTGCGATCGTACCGGTCGGCGATCAGGCCGGGCATGCGGTCGTTCTCGCCGTGGACCAGTCGGTAGCCGGTGGTGTCCGTCTGCTTGATCGGTTCACGCAGGGCGATCACCTCCTGCACGCGCGTGTCGAACCAGGCTTGATCGATCGTTACCGGTTGGCCGCGATGCAACAGTCGCACGCGAATTGCCGAGTTCGGATCGTACAACCCCAGCGCGAGGAACGACCGGTCACTGCCATAGATCACCGCCAGATCGCCGGCGTCGCCTTGCCGATGCTGATGGGTGATCGCCTGCTCGAACAACCACGGATGCCCTTGCCGAACCGCGCGCTCGGCCGCGGGCGTCACACGGACGCTGACCGGTTTGTCCGACGGGCTCGGAAAATTGCCAAGCATGTCATGATCAATCGCCATGGAAGGGCAGATGGTAGTCGCAATACACAGTTGGTGATGTCTCGTTCACGAGACCATTCGTTGACGTACCGTTTCTGCTACAGTTCGCCACCCCATGGCCACGTTGATCACTGCACGCGATCTGTCCAAAACTTACGGACCTCAAACGCTGTTCGCCGGCGTGGCGATCAGTGTCGCTGAGGGCGATCGATTGGGCATGATCGGTCCGAACGGCGCGGGCAAGTCCACGCTTTTGAAAATCCTTGCCGACCTCGAACAGGCCGACACCGGTGAGTTCACCCGCCGCAAGCAATTGCGCACCGCTTACGTGCCCCAGGACGACATTTTTCCGCAAAGCGCCGCGCCGATCAGCGTCGTCGCCGACGAAGCCCGCCGGCGCAATCAACTCGCCCATGAAACCCACGGCCTCGACGCGGAAACCAGTGCCGCCATCACGCTTTCCAAACTCGGATTCGATGACCTCGAACAGCCCATCGACACCCTGTCCGGCGGATGGAAAAAACGTTTGTCCATCGCCAAAGCGCTGGTCACCGATCCCGACATCCTCATGCTCGATGAGCCAACCAACCACCTTGATCTGGAAGGCGTGCTCTGGTTGGAACAGTTCGTCCGTCAGGCTAACTTTGCCGTTGCGTTCATCACGCACGACCGCATGTTTCTTGATGCGGTCGCAAATCGTGTCATCGAATTGTCCCGCGCCTATCCCGGCGGTTTGCTTGAGGTGAAGGGCAACTACACCGAGTTCGTGCGACGCAAGAACGAATTCCTCGATGCGCAAGCGGCGCAGGAATCGTCGATCGCCACCAAGGTGCGGCGCGACACCGCCTGGCTCAAGCAGGGCATTCAAGGCAGGCAGACGCGAAACAAATCGCAGGTCGATGATGCGGACCAGCGCCGAGACGAGTTGGATGCGATTCGCAAACGCAACGCTGCGCCCAAGCAGACCACCGCAATCGATTTCCAGGCAACCGAACGCAAGAGCAACCGCCTGCTTGCTGTGCGCAGCGTAAGCAAAGCGCTGGGCGGCAAGCTGTTGTTTGAGAAACTCGACCTGACACTGTCGCCCCAAATGTGCCTTGGCTTGCTCGGGCCGAACGGTTCCGGCAAAACGACTTTGCTGCGCCTGCTGACGCATGATCTTGAACCTGACGCCGGCACGATCAAACACGCGCCGGACTTGCGCGTCGTAAACTTTACACAGCATCGTGATGCACTCAACCCGACCATGACCTTGCGCGAATCGCTTTGCGCCGTCGGCGACACCGTGCACTATCGCGGCAAGCCGGTGCACGTCGCGTCGTGGGCGCGGAAGTTTCTTTTTGATCCCGGCAAGTTCACCACGTCCGTGGGCGATCTGTCCGGCGGCGAGCAAGCGCGGATCATGATCGCCAACCTCATGCTCAAGCCCGCGGATGTGTTAATCCTCGATGAACCAACCAACGACCTGGACATCGCTTCGCTGGAAGTGCTTGAACAGAGTTTGATGGAGTTTCCCGGTGCGATTGTGCTGGTCACGCACGACCGCTTCATGCTTGATCGCCTTTCCACGCTGGTGCTCGCGCTGGACGGGCAGGGCGGCGCGAAGTTCTATGCCGACTATGCCCAGTGGCGCGAGCACACAACGGAACGCAAACCGCTGACCAGCGCACAAATCACATCACCGAACGATTCAAAACCGGCCAAAAAGAACACCAAGCCCGATCACACCGAACCGGGCAGGAAGAAACTGAGCTACAAACTCCAGCGCGAACTCGATGGCATGGAAGACGCCATTCTGGAAGCCGAGGCCGAACTCGAATCCTATCAGACCCGAGCGGACGACCCGACCATCATGGCGGACCACGTGAAGTATGGCGAAGTATGCGCCGCATTGACCAAAGCCCAACAGCGCGTCAAACAACTCTACGACCGTTGGGCGGAACTGGACGCGATGTGATCATGCGAATCACCCTGTCAATTACCCAGCGCTGATTAGCAACTGTGCACCAAAGCCCGAGCGATTTGTCACGTTGCCCCATTCGTAGGCAGGATTCGCGTGCGCCTTGTCAGAAAAACAATTGGCACGGACCTTGCATTTGTCCTAGCGCGGGGAAAGTGTCGGCACGTGAACTGCGTGCCTGTCCCACCTGGCCGGTGAAACCGAGCGCGGCAACCGTTGCTCACGACCGAGCGTTTCACCGCTCCGCGAGTTTGAAGCCGACGTGGGCTTCACGATTGAAGGTGTGGTTGCGTTGCGTGACGCAGTCTGGCCGCCGACGTCGTGTGGTGGATGTGGTTTCGGTGCGCGCCGCCCCATCACGAACCGAATGGTCTGCGAACCAGGAAAGGTCTGCCGTCATGGATTTCAACGGCAAAGCGACCCGGATTCATCTGTTCAAACTGTATGGCGGATTCCTGCCGTTCTTCAATATCAAAGCGTTCGTGCAACAACCTCAAATGCGCGCGTTTCACCTTTCGTGGTTCGCGTTCTTCCTTTGCTTTTTCGCATGGTTCGGCATCGCGCCGCTCATGAAGGTTGTCCGCGAAGAGTTCGACCTGACCAAGGCGCAGATCGGCTGGACGATCATCGCATCGGTGTCGATCACCATCCTTGCCCGGCTGGTCATCGGTTGGCTTTGTGATCGCATCGGGCCGCGGTTGGCGTACACCGGATTGCTGTTGATCGGGTCGATCCCCGTCATGGGTATTGGTCTGGCGCAGAACTTTGAAACCTTCCTGCTGTTTCGATTGGCGATCGGCGTGATCGGCGCCTCGTTTGTCATCACGCAGTATCACACCTCAGTGATGTTCGCGCCCAACTGCGTAGGCACGGCGAACGCGACGACTGCAGGCTGGGGAAACTTGGGCGGTGGCGTGACGCAAATGGTCATGCCGTTGGTGTTTCTGTTGTTCGTTGGCTCCTTCGGTTTGAGCGATTACTGGGGTTGGCGAGCGTCAATGATGGTCGCCGGCGCCGTCTGCGCACTTACGGGCATCGCGTACTTCCTCTTCACGCAGGATTGTCCGGAAGGCAACTACAAGCAACTTCGCGCTGAAGGCAAAATGCCGGCGAAGGAACACGTCAAAGGTTCGTTCCTCGTCGCATGCAGGGATTCCCGCGTTTGGGGGCTATTTGTGATTTACGGCGCCTGCTTCGGGATCGAACTGACCATCAACAACGTCGCGGCACTCTACTTTGTCGACTACTTCGATTACTTCAAGGACATGGACACGACCAAGGCGATCGCAGCCGCTGGGGTGATCGCATCCCTGTTTGGTCTGATGAACATTTTCGCCCGCACACTGGGCGGTGTCTTCGGCGACAAGTTCGGGCTCAAATGGGGCTTGAAAGGTCGTGTGACGTGGTTGTTCATTGTGCTCTTCTGCGAAGGGCTTGCTTTGATGCTCTTTTCACAGATGGGTGTGCTTGTGTTGGCGATCCCGACGTTGATTTTGTTCAGCCTGTTTGTGCAGATGTCGGAGGGCGCGACGTTTTCGGTCGTGCCGTTCATCAACAAGAAAGCTTTGGGTTCCGTGGCGGGCATCGTGGGCGCAGGCGGTAATGCCGGCGCGGTCGCTGCGGGCTTTCTGTTCAAAGGTTCACTCCCCTGGCCGACCGCTTTTCTGATCCTTGGCGGTTTGGTCACGCTGGTTTCATTCCTCGCGTTCACAGTTCGCTTTTCACCCACGGTGGAAGCGGAAGTGCGCAAGGATCTTGAAGCCCGCATGGCGGAGCCCGCACTGGCGACCGCCTGAGTTGCATGCGTGGTGCAACGTTTCTCACCACCACACGGAGCGAGTTTGATGTCGCGCTGCATCCCTCCTGCCAACCCGCAAAGCCTCGTCGGGGCAACCCTGATGGTTTGTATAGCCCTTGCGGCGATAGGTTGCCGGTCGGCTATGGATGCGGATGCGTACACCAAACCCACGCCGTTGTCCCGCGATGCAACTGCGACGCGATTGGCATCCGGCATGGCGCGGCAGGTGACCAGAACGGTTGCCCGCCTCCGGACGGCGGACTCGCTCATGAAAGGATCAGCACAATGAAAAACACAACCCTATTCATTACAGCCGCCGTTGTGGCCTGCCTGTTGACGGTCTCCGATGTGTTAGCCCAACAAAGTGAATTGAATGATGACGTCATCCCGTCGTTGAATGATCAAAGCGTACGGCTTGCCATGGCGGACGGCGCGTCACAGCCCCCGGCAGATGGCGCGAAAGAAAGCAATCCCGCTCAGGATCTGATGGATGCGCTGACGCAAGGCAAGATTCTGTTCAACCTGCGGCTGCGATATGAAGTGGCCGATGCCGACGGGTTCGACACCTCCCATGCGCTGACCGCGCGGTTGCGGCTCGGCTATGAAACCAAAGCGTTTCACGGTTTCTCTTTCCTCGCTGAGTTTGAAGGTCTTCGCTCGGTTGATGACAGCATGTACAACGCTGCCGGGCTCAACGGTGAACCCGCAAAGACGACCATCGCCGACCCTGAAGACGAAGAACTCAACCAGTTGTACGTCAAGTACGCCAACGAATGGTTGAAGATCATCCTCGGTCGCCAGCGCATCAAGCTGGACGATGATCGCTTCGTCGGCAACGTTGGTTTCCGCCAGTTGGAACAGACGTACGACGCGGTTTCGATCACGTTCAGTTGCGAAGGGTTTGAAGCGTTCTATGCATATGTGTCGGACGTCAACCGCATTTTCGGACCGGACTCCGGCCGGGATTTTGATTCCGATTCACATTTGATCAATGTGTCTTACAGCAAGTTGCCGATGAACCTCGGCAAGGTCACGGGCTTCGCTTATCTGTTGGACTTCGACAACTCGGCCGCCAATTCGTCGAACACTTATGGCGTGCGCCTTGAAGGTTCGCAGCCGATCAACGACACGCTTGGATTTGGGTACGTCGGCTCAATCGCCTTACAGGAAGACGCGGGGGACAACCCGAATGACTACGACGCGTTGTATTACCTGCTCGAAGGATCGTTGAAGATCAAGGACGTCGGCCTTGTGGCGTTGGGCTATGAGGTGCTGGGCAGTGATGACGGCAACTTTGCTGTGCGCACGCCACTGGCGACGCTGCACAAATTCCAGGGTTACGCGGATGTGTTTCTGGTGACGCCGGCGGCGGGCATTCGCGACCTGCACGTCAAGGGGGTGTTCAACCTGCCCGGCGGCGTTAAGTTCATTCCGATTTACTGGTTTCTCTGGACGGATGAAAGCGGCGGCGACCTCGGTGAAGAGTTCGACATGATCTTCACCAAAGCCATCAACGAAAACATACAGGCGACAGTGAAGTTTGCCTTCTTCGACGGCGACCAGGGAATCGGCGATGTGTATCGCGCCTGGTTGTACCTCGACTTCAAGTTTTAAGGAGCGCGGGTGGTGCAAGGTGCCATCCGCTTGACATTTGATCGTCCAAGCGGAGACATCCTCACCACCCAAAGCGCCTTCGAGCGCGACGCCAGACATTGCTGTCAATCCGCGCTCGCTGATTGATCGCTACATCGAAGAACAGCGCGAGATGACGCCTGTCGGACGGTTTGCCGAGCGGCGCCAGCGCGGTGAAATGCCCGCACAGGCGAAGTTTTATCAGGATCTCGTACCGCTCACGCAGCCAATAGCCGGCCAGCAATACGCCTTCGACGTCGATCTCGATGCCTGCAGCGGCTGCAAAGCGTGCGTGACCGCGTGTCACAGCATGAACGGGCTGGGTGAGAAGGAAACGTGGCGCGACGTCGGCGTGCTCGTCGGCGGCACGACCGCGCTGCCCGTCATCCAGCATGTGACCACTGCGTGCCATCACTGCCTTGAACCGGCGTGCCTCGAAGGCTGTCCGGTGATGGCGTATGACAAGGACCAAGTCACCGGTGTCGTCCACCATCTCGACGATCAGTGCATCGGTTGCCAGTATTGCATCTTCAAATGCCCTTACGACGTGCCGAAATACAACAAGCGGCTCGGCATCGTGCGCAAGTGCGACATGTGCAGCGATCGACTGGCGACCGACGAGGCACCGGCGTGTGCCGCGGCGTGCCCGAACCAAGCCATTCGCATTCGCGTTGTGGACACCGAGGCCGTCATCGAAGATTGTGAGGCGAACACGTTTTTGCCCGGCGCCCCGGACCCGGATTACACGCTACCGACGACGAATTATCGTTCGAGCAAAGTGATGCCGCGCAACATGTTGCCCGGCGATTACCACGGTGCCCGGCCGCAACATCCACACCTGCCGTTGGTGGCGATGCTGGTGTTGACGCAGTTGTCGGTCGGCGCGTTCGTAGTCGAGCGGGTCGTCTCGGGGCTATCGGGACCGGGTTTGGCGTCAACGATGCGGGCGGCGCACGCGTGGGTGGCGCTCGGCCTTGGATTGCTGGCGCTGGCGGCGAGCACCTTGCACCTGGGTCGGCCGAGGTATGCGTTCCGCGCGGTGATCGGATTACGCACGTCGTGGTTGAGCCGGGAAATCGTGGCGTTCGGCGGCTTTGCACTGGCGGCGAGTGTTTATGCCGGTGCTGTTGTGTGGTTTGACCAGCAAGTCATCCTGATCAACGGCTTGAATGATGCGGTCATCGCCCTCGGCGCGGTTGGCGTGTTCTGTTCGATCATGATCTACCGCGACACGCGGCGAGCATATTGGCAATTCGGGCACACAGCCGTCAAGTTCGCACTGACCATGACCATCCTCGGCGCGTCAACAACGTTGCTGACGATGATGCTCAACGCCGCCGCGTCGCCGACCGGTACGGTCGAACAGGTGATGCACGCGTGGGGGCATCCGCTTTGCCTGTTGCTGGCGCTTGCGACGGTGGGCAAGTTGGTTTTTGAAGCATGCGTCTTTCGGCACTTGCGGGACCGCCGATACACCCCGCAACGCCGGTCGGCGGAACTGCTTGTCGGCCCGCTGGCGCGCGTCACGCTGGTGCGCTTCGCCATCGGTGTGATCGGCGGCGTGATCATTCCGCTATTGCTGGCGGCGGACGTCAACAACGATGTCTCGCACGGCGCGATGCGCTTCGCCGTGCAGGCCGGCGTGTTCGTGTTCCTGCTGACACTGGTCGGCGAACTGTTGGAGCGATACCTGTTCTTCGCGGCGGTCGTCGCGCCCAAGATGCCGGGAGGGATCAGCGGATGAACGCGCCGGTCGAAAAGAAGAACGCCGGCCGCATCGGCGAACTGTTCCGCCAATGGGACGGTCCACTGACTCAGCAACTGATACGCGGACCCGGCGCGTTGGGACTCGGGCAACTCCCCGTGATCAACCAACCCGACGCCACGACCACGATGGTCTGTGGTTACTGCTCGACCGGTTGCGGTCTGAACGTGCACCTCCAGGACGGACAAGCAATCGGCCTGTCGCCGACGACGGATTACCCGGTGAACCTCGGCATGGCGTGCCCGAAAGGCTGGGAAGCGCTCGAGGTGCTCAAGGCGAACGACCGCGCGACCGCGCCGTTGTTGCGAAATGCCAACGGCAAACTTGAGCCGGTCGATTGGGACACTGCGCTGCGCACGTTCTGTGATCGATTCAAAGCGGTGCAGGACAAGCACGGAAAGGAATCGGTCGCATTCCTGTCCACCGGACAGATCGTCACCGAAGAAATGGCATTGCTCGGCGCGCTGGCAAAGTTCGGTATGGGCATGCTGCATGGCGACGGCAATACCCGGCAGTGCATGGCGACATCGGTCGTCGCCTACAAGCAGTCCTTCGGTTTTGACGCGCCGCCTTACACCTATCAGGACTTTGAAGAGTCGGACGTGATCGTGTTCATTGGCGCGAATCCCTGCATCGCGCACCCAATCATGTGGGAACGCGTTTGCCGGAATCCGCATGATCCGAAGATCCTCGTCGTCGATCCACGCAAGACCGAAACCGCCATGGCGGCGACGCATCACCTGCCGATTCAACCCAAGAGCGACCTTTACCTTTTCTACGGCCTCGCGCATATCCTCGTGCGCGAAGGCTGGATCGACAAGCAGTTCATCGCACAGAGCACCAACGACTTCGACGCATTCGTTGCCTTCCTGCACAACTACACGCCTGAGGTTGTCGCCGCCCGCACGGCAATCGACGCCGGCACGCTTGTGAAGATTGCGTATCTCATTCATGAAGGCAAACGCGTCTCGTTCTGGTGGACGATGGGCGTAAACCAAAGCTACGAAGGCGTCCGCGTCGCACAGTCGATCATCAATCTCGCCCTGATGACCGGCAACATCGGCAAGCCCGGCACCGGCGCCAACTCCATCACCGGCCAGTGCAACGCGATGGGCTCGCGCCTTTTCAGCAACACGACCAACCTGCTTGGCGGCCACGATTTCGACAAGCCCATCGATCGCCACAAGGTGTCGAGCGTGCTCGGCATCGATGAAGATCGCATTCCCAATGAGCCAAGCTGGTCTTACCACGAAATCGTCGAAGGTATCGCTCGCGGCAAGATCAAAGGATTGTGGGTGATCGCCACAAACTCGTCGCACTCGTGGATCAACCAGCGTGACTTCCGCGACATCGTCAAAAACCTCGACTTCCTCGTCGTGCAGGACATGTACCACACGACGGAAACCGCGCAGCAGGCGGACATGGTGCTGCCCGCCGCCGGTTGGGGTGAAAAGGAAGGCACGTTCATCAACAGCGAACGCCGGGTCGGCGTGGTCAAGCGCGTCGCCAAAGCGCCGGGTGAAGCGCTGGCCGACTTCGCCATCTTCAAACTCATCGCCGCGTACTGGGGCTGCGCGGAGATGTTCGACGCGTGGTCCGATCCGGAAGCAACCTTCCAACTGCTCAAGCAACTGTCCGCCGGTCAACCATGCGACATCACCGGCATTCGCGATTACCAACACCTCGACGAACAAGGAGGCATCCAATGGCCGTTTACGAACGACGACGCCGCAAACGCCGACGCGCCTGACGCAACGCAACACGCGGACCGGCGGGGGAGCTTCAGTTCCCCTGCCCCCGCCCAACAACAGATGCAACAACAACGCCGACTCTTCGAGGATGGCCGCTTCTACCACAGTGACGGCAAAGCAAAGTTCATCTTCGAAGAACCGCGCGACATGCCCGAACCGCCGGACGAGCAATACCCATTCACATTGCTTACCGGCCGCGGTACGGCATCGCAGTGGCACACGCAGACGCGCACCGCCAAGTCAGCCGTGCTCCGCAAGCTTTATCCATCGGATGTTTACGTTCATCTGAATCCCCTCGATGCCAAGGAGCGAGGCATCAAACCCAATCAAATGGTGTGCGTCGCCTCGCGCCGAGGCCACTTGCAAGCCCGCGCTTTCATCACGCCAACCGTACAACGGGCGCAGGTATTCATCCCGATGCACTACGAACAGACCAATCGACTGACCAACCCCGTCTTCGATCCTTACTCCAGGCAGCCGTCCTACAAGCAGTGCTCGGTCGCGATACGTAAGGTCGAACACTGGGAATACGAGCAGTGATCGCAGGGAGAACTGTGACATGATCGCCCCACAAGACACTCGCCAAACGATCGTCCTCATCGGCCACGGCATGGTCGGCCATCGTTTCTGTGAACGCATGGTCGAATTCGATGTCGACAAGCAATACCGCATCGTCACGTTCTGCGAAGAGCCGCGGGCCGCTTACGACCGCGTCGGCCTGACCAGTTTCTTCGCGCACCGCGATGCCGAGAAACTCATGCTCGCCAACCTCGAGTGGTATCGCGACAACGGTATCGAGTTGCATGTTGGCGACCGCGCCAACCACATCGATCGTGACAACAAGATCGTGCACTCGGACAAAGGCGTGGAGATCAAGTACGACCACATCGTGCTCGCAACTGGTTCCGTGCCGTTTGTGCCGCCCGTGCCGGGCGTCGAGAAGCAGGGCGTGTTCGTGTACCGCACGATCGAAGACCTCGAGCGCATGATCGAGTACGCGAAGACGTGCAAGTCGGCGGCCGTGATCGGCGGCGGCCTGCTCGGCCTCGAAGCCGCCAAGGCCGCGTTCGACCTCGGGCTGGAAACGCACGTCGTCGAATTCGCCCCGCGCCTCATGCCCCGACAGGTCGATGATGCCGGCTCGGGCATCCTCGTCGATAAGATCGAACAACTCGGCGTCAAGGTGCACCTGAACATGCGCACCGAAGCAATTGTTGGCGACGGCAAGGTCGAAGGAATAACCTTTGCCGATAAGGATCCGTTTGATGTTGACATGGTCGTGATCTCCGCCGGCATCCGCCCTCGTGACGAGCTGGCCCGGGAAGCCGGTATCGAGGTCGGCGAGCGCGGCGGCGTGATGATCAACGATGCATTGCAAACCAGCGATCCTTCCATATTCGCGATCGGCGAAGTCGCGCTGCACCGCAGCATGGTGTACGGCCTGGTCGCGCCGGGTTACGAAATGGCCGAGTCGCTGGCCGCCAACTTCTGTGGCGAACAACGTCGCTTTACCGGGAGC
>JANQKH010000579.1 GCA_028281215.1 Phycisphaeraceae bacterium
CGCGTTTGATGACTGGCTTTTTGCGTCACCGATCGGCGCGCGGTCCAAAATCGACGCGCTCAAAAAGGCGGTTGAATTGCTCGGGCCGGATCGTTATAAGGAAGTGGCGGCCGATCCATGGATCGCTCAGCAGATTCAGCGCAACGTGACGTTGTACGACCTTTCCAATTCAACCAACAACCGCCGCATCCCACGCATCATCTACCAGGAAATGGTGATTTCCGGACCGGCCGGCAAACAACAGCTATTCAAACTGCTGGAAGAACACGTCGGGCTCAAGCCGATCGCAGCGTCACCTTGAAATGCATTGATCAGGCCGCACCGTCGCACTAGAATCGTTCAGAGCGATGCCACGTTTTTCATTCGCTGCGGACAAACTATCGGGCAACGCCTGGGGTTGGATTGCCACACGTTATTGGGTTGTCGGTTTCACGATCAATCCACTCGGCTTCATCCAACGCCGCCGCCACGGGGCTCGAGTATGACCACGCCATCTGAAAACCAGCGGCACAACATGGGCATTGATGTGACCGGCGAAGCGATGCAGGTCCACCACGTTCGCCACGCCACGATCATTGCCATTGGCGAACTGGGCCTGACCCGGCAGTCGGATGTGTCACACTTCATGGAACGCGTCGGCGACATTGTGACTGCATCGAGCGATCCACTGATCGTGCTCGACTGCCAGCGCGTGGCGGCGCTCGGTTCCATCCTGTTAGGCGAGTTGATTTCGTTGAACAAGACCCTCGAAGCGGACGGCCGACAACTGCGCCTCGCCGGCTTGAACGATGAAGCCATGCGGGTCATTCAAATTACCGGCTTGGAAAATCTGCTCAAAACGTTCCCGGACATCCGCTCCGCCGTCTTCGCCAAAAGCAAGCGAAGATGGTGGTGGCCGTTTGGGTAAACGTCGTGCAACATAGTCGCAATACATCACCTGATCTATAGAAAAAGGCGCCAGCATGGATACGCGGCGCCTATTTGAAAACGTATTCACGTCAGATGACTTTGAGGGCCAGCGACGGCTATGTTCACGCCGCTTCATCTTCTTCCTCCTCCTCTTCGTATTCCTCTTCATCATATTCTTCGCCATCTTCCTCGTATTCGTCTTCGACCTCGGCGTCTTCATCTTCGTCTTCGTATTCGTACTCCAACGCTTCGTCTTCATCCACTTCCTCGACGGCGGCGGCGGTGGTCCCGGTATCGGCATCAGTCTCGGCGTCCACGTTGCCGTTGACTTCGACGGCTGCGTCGGCTTCCGCTTGCGCTTTGAGCGCTTCCCACTCGTCCAGTGTGAGATTCACCTCGCGCGCCTGTGAGCCCTTGTGTTCGCCGATGATGCCCGCCATACCCATCTCCTCAATGAGTCGTGACGCTCGACCGTAACCAATCGTGAGACGACGTTGCAACAGCGACACGCTGCCGCGTTGGCTTTCGAGCACGACGCGGACGGCGTCGTCGAACAGCGGATCGCGCTCGCCGGAGTCACCTTCGATGCCCGGTTGTTTGAGTTGCATCAGTTGCGGTTCAAAGTTTTGGGTGGCAAAGTTCTTGAGGAATTTAACAACGCTGCGGATTTCAATGTCATCCACCAGCGTGCCTTGCGCGCGGGCGAGTTTGCTGGAGCGCGGGCTGAGGAACAGCATGTCGCCATGACCGAGCAGCAGTTCCGCACCTTTCTGATCGAGCACGATGCGGCTGTCGAGGCCCGACGCGACCTTGAATCCAATGCGGCAGGGCATGTTGCCTTTGATCAGGCCGGTGACCACGTTCGCCTGCGGGCGTTGCGTCGCGAGGATCAGGTGGATGCCGACCGCACGGGCTTTTTGCGCGATGCGCACAATGAAGTTTTCCACTTCCTTGTTCGTCATCATCAGGTCCGCCAACTCGTCGATGATGAACACCATGAACGGCAGCTTTTTCGGAATCTTCGCCTCCTCGGCTTCGCTCGACGGTTGGAACCGTTCGAGCAATTCCTCGCGCGTCAGCGCGTTGTAACCACCCACATCGCGCACGCCCGCCTCCGCGAGCAGTTCGTAACGTTCGTCCATCTTGCCGACGGCCCATTCGAGGATCGCCGCGGCTTTGCTCATCTCTGTCACGACCGGACACATCAGATGCGGGATGTCCTTGAACATGGACATTTCGACCATCTTTGGATCGACCAGCACCATCTTCAGTTCGTCCGGCTTCTTCGTATAGAGAAACGACATGATGATGCTGTTCATGCAGACCGACTTGCCCGAACCCGTCGTGCCGGCGATGGGCATGTGCGGCATCGCGGCGAGATCCTGGATCAGCGGATTGCCCGATGCGTCTTTGCCGAGGAACATAGGCAGGCGCATCTTGGCAACCTTTTCGTTTTCGACGGTCATCAACTCCTTCAGGCGCACCATTTCCTTTTTGAGGTTGGGCACTTCGATGCCGACGGTGTCTTTGCCTGCGGTGTTGGGCACAATGCGGATGTTGTGCGCCTTCATCGCCCGGGCAAGGTCGCTGGCGATCGTCTGCACACGCGAGACTTTCGTACCCGGCGCCAGGCGCACTTCAAATAGCGTGATCACCGGCCCGGAGTCGATGCCGACCACTTCGCCTTCCACGCGATATTGATTGAGCGCTTCTTCGAGCAGAGCCGCCTGTTCGCGAACAATCTTCTCCTGCTCGGCGGTGAAGTTGTGTTCGGGCTCGGCGAGGATGTCCAGACCGGGGAACTGGTAGCCCGACAGGTCCATCTCGCGCGGCGGTTCGGCAGCTTTCTTCTGCTTGGGCGCGAAGTTAATCGGCAGTTGCTTGATCTTCGCACGCAACTTTTCAGGTGTGAGTTCTTCGTTTTGTTCCTTTTCCCCTTCGCCGTCCTCTTCTGTGTCGGACTGGGTTGCTGAATCGACCCCTTCGCTGTCATCTGCTTCGTCTTCATCTTCGTATTCGTACTCCTCTTCTTCGTCGTCGTACTCGCCTTCGACTTCCCAGTCTTCATCGGGATCTTCGATGAGGTTGCCGTCCTCGTCGTAATACTCCCATTCGGCCTCGTCATCGAAACCAAGTTCAGCCGCGGCGTCGTCCACATCGGTGACCGCTTGCTTGATCTTGTCTTTCTTTTTGGTGTTTCGTTGGTTGCTCTTCTTGTCCGTCGCGCTGCGTTTGAAACGGTCTTTGAGGTTGTCAAACGTGCCGACAAGCACCGGCCTTGGCCAACGTACGTTGACAATGTTCATGCAGATTCGGCCCAACTGATGCGCGCCGGAAAGCACCACTTGGTCCGCCGCCATGATCGAACCGATCAGGAACACCAACGTCATGAGCAACACCGTGCCCATCACGCTGACCAGCGGCAACAGCCCTGCGTTGATGGCGATGGCCACCAGTCCGCCGGCGCCTTCAGGCTGACTGAACGTGTTGACC
>JANQKH010000589.1 GCA_028281215.1 Phycisphaeraceae bacterium
AACCGGCCAACGTCACCGTTGAAGCGGACACCACTGTCACCTTTGTCGCCATGAAGAAAGGATTCACCAAACGCGCGGCACGGTTCACCGGACAGGTCGTCGTCGCTGACATTGGAGCACCGATTGATCTGATTGAACGCGTAGTGAAGGCGACGGGTTAAGTGTCTATACTTGACCAAAGTTGACCGAATGAAAGTCCGCACCACCCTCGCTCGCCCGCACCGTGACGGCGCCCCTCTGTGAAAATCCTTGATCGTTACATCATTCGTCTGTTCCTCATTCACTTCGTCATTCTGACGGTCGTGATCATGTTGCTGTTCATGATGGTCGACCTGATGGTGGACATGGATGAATTCCTCGAAGGCGGCCGCGTGCGCGCGGAGAAGCACGGCGGCAGTTCATTTCTCTGGACACTCTGGACGATCGGCGATTACTACGGGCCGATGTTGCTGTTCTTGTATGTCTATCTGTCCGGCCTGCTGGTTGTCGCCGCGATGGGATTCACCTTTGCGGCGATGGGCCGGGCGCGCGAGTTGATCACCGTCGTGTCCAGCGGCGTAAGCATGTACCGCATTGCGGCGCCGGTGCTGGTGATCGGTGCGGTGATCAACGGGCTGACGTTGCTCGATCAGGAACTGGCGATTCCCCAGATGGCGGGCAAACTCGCACGGCGAAAGTCGGAGGTCAAACACGATCACATCCGCACGTTCGCCATTCACTTTGTGCGCGACTCGGACAACCGGCTGCTCAGCGCCGCCAAATTCGACGCCGCCGCCAATGCGATCGAAGGTGTGACCATCCTGGAGCGTGACAAACTCGGGCGAAAGACCGGCATCATCCGCGCCGACCGCGGCGTGTGGGATGACCAGGCGGGCCATTGGTCGCTGGTCAACGGCATGGCTGTGCGCAATCCGATCGTACGGGATGGCGGCGGCGCGCCGCAGGTGATGTTGAACCCCACCGAATCACCGGTGGACGCACTCAAAACCGACGTGACGCCGCAGGTGTTGATGGCCCGCCGCGCGACGATTTATCCCGCGCTGCTGAGCATGAACGAACTCGGCCAACTCATGGAAAACCCTGTCGCCGACAAATCCCGCGTGCTGCGCATCATGCACAGCCGATTCAGTCTGATGGTGGTAAACATTCTGATCCTCGTGATGTGCCTGCCGATTTTTCTGACACGCATGCCGGTGAACCCCATCATGCAGGCGGTCAAAGCCGTGGGACTGGGGCTGGGCATGTGGGTCACCGCGCTGGGGATTTTAAATACGCCATCGGCGGCGATTTCACCCGTGGTGATGGCGTGGCTTCCCGTGGTTTTGCTGTTGCCCGTCACCGCCGTGCTGTTGCAGCGCATGAAAACGTAAGGTCATCAATCGCGTCGCAACACCACGCCCGACCCGCGCCATCGTTGGCGAAACTCCTCATGCGACATTTCGACCAGACCGTTCGCCGGATCGCCGATGATCAGAAAATCCGGACGGACGCGGATCACACAAACGAAATGGTCATACATCATGCTGTGGCGAATGACCGCGGGTGTCACTGCATCGTCGGGCAATGCCCCCAATTGCCCCAACCAGACGTATTCACATTGCAGCCCCTGTTCGCTGTAAAGTTCCTCCAGTGCATCGGCGAGGATATCCGGCGCGGTGCCGGCAATCGGCGATGTGTGCGCGGCGATGGCAATATCACCTTCCTCCGCGTCGATACCCAATCGCACAAGCCCGGTTACCGCCGCCGCCGGTCCACATGTGTAAGGAAAGTGCTGTCGGCATACACCTTCGTCGTCAATGCGTGTTTCGATTGCTTGCATCTGCGGCCGACTGATCGCCGGCTGGATAAACGGCAATAGCGAAAAGTAGAACACCGCCACCAGACAAAAAAGTTTGATTAACCGCCGTTCACGATCATGTTTCAATCGGGACAACGGAGCCAAAAGCAACACCGTTCCAGCGAATGCCAATGTCACAAATTCAACGCGTCCGGCCGTCAACCAGGTGAACGGCCAATGAAACACCAACTCTTCCTTGCGTCGTGAAATAGCAATGAGAATGACAAGCACCAGCGGCGCCGCGCACCCAAGCAGAATGGCCACACGGCCCCGCTTCGACAGCCACTTGCCAACCCCGGCGCCCAACGCGGCCAGTGCAGCAACCCCGCATATCTCCAACCAGATCTGCATCAAAACATCATAGGGCAGCGGATGCCGTTTTCGATGCCTGCATCGCGGCGGCCGACTCACCTTTGATCTACAATTGCACCAAACCCGGCCAACCGCCCGATCGTAAACAAAGTCATGCCCACGCAAGCCACCGCCCCATTGTCGAAGGCCGAGCAGACCGAACAAGCCTACGCCGCGCTCGGTCTGCCCCGCGACGCCTTGCCGCGCCACATCGCCGTCATCATGGACGGCAACGGCCGCTGGGCCAACCGCCTCGGCAAAGCCCGCACATACGGTCACCAGCAGGGCGCCAAAGCCGTCCGCGCCATCGTCACCGAAGCCGCGCGCCTCGAACTCGACGTGTTGACGCTTTACAGCTTCAGCGTCGAAAACTGGGCGCGGCCCCGCGAAGAAGTCGACTGCCTGATGGACCTGTATGTCGAGTATCTGGTCAAAGAACGCGAACAGATGATGGCAAACGACGTGCGATTCCGGCAGATCGGTCGCCGCGAAGGCTTGTCCGCGCCGGTCCTGCACGAACTGGACGAAACCGCCCGCATCACCGCGAACAACACCGGCCTGACCCTCTGCCTGGCGATCAATTACGGCTCGCGCGCCGAGATTCTCGACGCATGCAAAACCATCGCGAAAAAGGCGAAACACGGCGAACTCGGTCCCGCCGACATCACCGAGCAAACTATCAGCGATCACCTTTACACCTGCGGGCTGCCTGATCCCGACCTGCTCATTCGCACGGCCGGCGAGTTGCGGGTCAGCAACTACCTGCTCTGGCAAATCAGCTATGCGGAAATCTACGTCGCCGACGTCTGCTGGCCTGACTTCGATGTCGAGCAGTTCCGCACCGCGCTGCGCGCCTATGCCGGACGTACAAGAAAATTCGGCGCGGTGGTCGATGAACCGGACGAATCATCACTCCCTACCGAGCGTTAACCTGGGCATCAAACCAATCGGAGGCATCGAACATGGATCGTGTCTGTCATTTTGAGATTCCGTTCGACGACAAGGACCGAGCGGAGGCGTTCTACCAGAAAGTATTCGGCTGGCAGACCACGCCTGGCCCGGGCGAGATGCCCTATACGATGGTGTTCACCACCGAAGTGGACGAATCGTTTACCCCCAAGCAACCGGGCGGCATCAACGGCGGCATGTATCCACGCGGCGACGAAGGCGGCAGCAAGGCGCCGGTTGTGGTCATTGAAGTGGAATCGTGCGAGCAGCGCATCGCGGACGTACAGGCCGCGGGTGGCGAGCACGTCATCGGGCCGGTCGAGATTCCCAACATGGGTATCTACGCACAGGTTAAAGACCCCGAAGCCAACATCATCGGCTTGTGGCAACCGCTGCATGGTTGAATCTGTTCCAGTTGCCATGTGACGGCATGAAAAAACGCGAGCCGCAAAGGCTCGCGTTTGACTTGCTATTCAATTTGTTTTCGCGCCGGCCAACTACCAGCGACCACCCCCGCCACCACCACGATAACCTCCACCGCCGCCGCGGTTTTCGCGGGGCTTGGCTTCGTTGACCACAAGGTTGCGGCCTTCGAATTCCGAGCCGTTGAGCGCTTCGATCGCTTCCTTGGCGCCGTTGTCTTCCATCGTGACAAATGCAAATCCGCGAGGGCGGCCGGTTTCGCGGTCGTTGATCACCGCCACTTCCTGAACTTCGCCGTAATTGGAAAACAACGACTCCAGAGATTCCTGCGTCGAGCTGAACGACATGTTACCTACATACAGTTTCACAATAACACTCCGAAAAAGGTGACGAGAAGCGAACGGACGATCCGGGTGTTATCGGAAAGGACGAGAGCTGCGAGTCACTGAGATTGAATGGCCGAACGACATTCGTCCGGACGATGGGGAAGTGTAGCAAGTGTTTTTCAGATGGAAAGGACATGGCCGGAAGTTTTCTCAACCGACGTTGCGGGAACCGGCCAGCGCCAGCGTAACCACAATGCGTTGAGCACGACGCTGACCGAACTGAGCGCCATCGCCGCCGCCGCCCACATCGGTTGCAACAGACCGCATGCGGCGAGCGGGATCAGCACGGTGTTGTAAGCGAACGCCCAAAACAGGCCGCCGCGAATTCGCCGCATCGTGGCCCGGCTCAATTGAATCGCACGCGGCAAGGCGGACAGTCGATCCCCTACCAGCACCACGTGGCCCGACTCCTTCGCGATGTCCGTACCCGCACCAATTGCGATGCCGACGTCCGCGGTGGACAGCGCCGGTGCGTCGTTGATCCCGTCGCCGACCATGGCGACCACATGGCCTTCGCCTTGGAGCTTTTCGACAGTCTGCTTCTTGTCCGCCGGCTTCACCTCGGCAATGACGGATTCGATGCCCACGCGATTGGCAACATCAAGAGCCGACCGCTCATGGTCCCCGGTCAACAGCACCGGCGTTGTTTTCAGCGCGATTAACGTATTGATCACCTGATGCGCATCGGGGCGAACGAGATCGCGAATGTCGAACCGCCCGGCGAACTGACGGTCAATGGCCACCGCAACCGTCGAACCCAACGCATCGTTCGTCTCAATGTCGTCCGCATCCGACATCGCAACGCCTTGCGTGCCCAACCATGTCAGGCTACCCACCGCCACCGCTTGTCCGTCCACTTGCGCCGTGACACCCCCTGCCGTTTCGCTCTTGAACTCGCGCGCATCAAGCAGCGTCACGGCCCGGCCTTTGGCATACGCCACAATTGCGCTGGCCAACGGATGTTCACTTGACGATTCCACCGACGCCGCCAGTTGCACGACACGATCGGCATCGAAGGTCAGCGAAACCTCGAAACTGTGCACCGACGGTGTGCCCATCGTGATGGTGCCCGTCTTGTCCAATACGATGTGCGTGAGTTTGCCTGCCCGTTCAAACGCGGCGGCGTCCTTGATCAAAATGCCTTCCCGCGCGCCGAGCCCCGTGCCCACCATGATCGCCGCCGGCACGGCCAGCCCCATCGCGCAGGGACACGCTACGATCAGCACGGCAATCATCGCAAACAGGCCGTCCTGCCAAGGCGCATCGCCCCCGCCGAGAAACCCCCAGCCAAGTAGAGTGACCAACGCGACCAACATCACCGCCTGCACAAACCAACCGGCAACACGATCGGCCACACGCTGCACACGGGCTTTGGAAGTTTGAGCTTCGCGCACCATCTCCACGATCTGGGCGAGCACGGTTTCCTCGCCGACCACTGTCGCGCGGAAACGAAAACTGCCCGTCTGGTTCAGCGTGCCGCCGACCACGTCATCACCCGGACCGACACTCACCGGCATCGGTTCGCCGGTCAACATGCTTTGATCGACGGCCGACGCCCCGGATTCAATGCGGCCGTCCACGGGGATGCGCTGCCCCGGCTTGACAAGAATCACATCGCCGATCACAACCTCCCGCGCGGGAATTGTCTGCTCGCGGTCTTTGCGGACCACGGTGACCTCGTTCGGTTGCAGGTCCATCAGTTCGGCTACGGCGCCTGCGGCGCTGGACCGCGCGCGGGCTTCGAGCCATTTACCCAGCGCAATCAACGCGACAATCATCGCCGCCGTTTCAAAGTAAACGTGCAACGCCGCGTCACCCACCGAGGAAGCTGGGGGTGCTAATGAGGCCTGCAACAAGAGAAACACGCTGTAGGCAAACGCGACCGACGAACCCAACGCCACGAGCGTGTCCATGTCCGGTCGTCGGCGTCGGACGGACCGCCACGCACCGATATAGAACGGTGACGCCACCCACAATTGAATCGGCATCGCGAGCGCGAACTGAATCCACGCCGACACGCTGGTCTTCCAGGTCATCCCCAATACCAGGCATGGCACAGCCAATCCCAATCCAACAATCACGCGCCAGCGCCACTTCGCATCGGGATGATGCACATGTGACATATCGCCTTGTTCATCATGCGCGAGAAGTCGAGACGCCTCCGATGCCTCGAATCCGGCATCGCGCACCGCCTGAATGAGCGTGTCAATTGAGCCTTCACCATCCCGCCAGTGCACCGCGGCGTCTTCGGTCGCGAGATTGACCGACGCCGACGCCACGCCTTCCACGCCGATCAGGGCGCGCTCGACATGACTGACGCACGAGGCGCAGTTCATCCCTTTGATGTTCAGTTTCGTCGCCATCGCCGGTCATCATAGGCCAACCTAGTAAGGTGAGCCGTCGACAATCCAACTGACAATCAGCGGGCCGAAAAGGGCGAGCACGGCCGCCGCAAGAATCAACATGGTCGGCAATTGGATGCGCAGGCTTGCCTTGGCGCTGAGCTTTTCGGCGCGCACGCTGCGGTGCATGCGGATCATCTCCGATTGTGTTTTGAGAATCACCGACAAAGGCGTACCCATCGCTTCCGCCTGGTTGATCGAACCCACGATCGAACGCAGCGTGTCGAGCGGAATGCGGTCCGACATATGCGTCAGCGCCTCGGCTCTCCGCGTGCCGAATTCAATTTCCGCCATCACCAGCGCCAACTCTTCGTTGAAATCATCGTCCGGCTCATCGCGGATCAACGTATCAATCGCTTCGGTAAACGTGCTGCCGGCCTGCATCATCAGGGCGATGAGATCAAGCGTGTAGGGGATTTTCTTGCTGATTCGACTAACCCGCGCGCGCGCTTCTTCGTTGAGCGTCCACAACGGAATGCAGAATCCCAGAATGAGCATCACACACGACACGAACGGCCCGAACCATTGAAACATCATGCCGCAAATGACAATCTGCGCGCCGGCTAGCCCGACCCCACTGGCCAAGCACATTGCCAGGAACTCATCAAGGCTGTAGCTGTTGGGGTTGCCGCAGGCATCGAGTTTCGCGGCGATCCACTTGCGCATCGCGGGGAACCCCATGCGCTGGGCGATCGCCAGGAACAACTGCATCACCGGCATGAGCAGACTGTGTTCAAACACGGTGTTCGTGCGCTGCCGACCCATCGCCGCGGCGATCTGCCTGTGAATCGGTGTTTCATTGTCCACAGGAAACCGGAATACCGACCACACAAGCAAGAACACACTCGTGAAGAGCATCAGGCTGACAACGATTTGGAGCGGATCGATACTCATTTGGACGTTCATTCAAACTCAAGCAAACTCAAATGTCCACGTTCATAATCTTCTTAATCCAGAAGTACCCGCCGAGAATGATCAGCGAAG
Source organism: Phycisphaeraceae bacterium (assembly GCA_028281215.1). Classification (GTDB taxonomy): domain Bacteria; phylum Planctomycetota; class Phycisphaerae; order Phycisphaerales; family Phycisphaeraceae; genus JANQKH01. The sequence goes on from JANQKH010000589.1 coordinate 7,332, forward strand.
CGACCAGTAGCACAACTCGACCGATCGGTTCGGTGAACAACATTTGCACGGCCTTGGGATCGACGACGTAATAAATCGCAAGCAACCCGAGCGGCGCGAGGGCGATCGCACGGGCCTGGAAACGTCCTTGCGCGGGGATCGCGTCCAGTTTGCCTTCGAGGCGCTGGATTTCACGGATGCTTTCCGCGATGCGGTCGAGGCTTTCGCCGGTGTTGCCGCCGCGGATGCGGTGCATCTCGATCGCGGTAAACAACAGGCGGTAATTGCTCAGGCCGATACGGTTCGATGCGTTGCGCATCGCCTGGTTCAGATCGAGGCCCATGTGGTATTCGCGCAGGAGTTGGGCGAATTCCTGCTTCATCGGGCCGACGTGATTCGCGACCAGCAGTTCCATGCTCTGCACCAGTGTCAATCCCGCGCGCACGCCGGACGCCAGCGAGGTGATGCCGTCGACCAGTTGGGTGTTGAGCTTCTCGAGCCGCTTCTGGAACATGTGTTTGATGATCAGCCACGGCATGAGAAAGCCCACGACCATCGCGGGGATGAACCAGACCACACCGCCGAGCGCGTAACCGATCAGCCCGACCATGCCGACCGCCACGAGGGTGAGAATCATGGCGTGGCGGGGGTTGGTGTTCATCAGCAGTTGATAGTTGAGTACCTGATCATAGTGCCGCTCCTGCTCCACCCACCACCATTGAAACCACGCCCAGCCATAACGCACGAGCAGGTAGACGCTGAGAAACGTCAGCACATAAATCGGGATGGCGCGGGGGTTCAGGTCCATGTTCAGTCAAGTCGGTTCGTACTGCTTACAGGAATGCATCCACGGTAATGATGTTCTTTTCGATCATATCCTTGGCGAATGTCGGGATGTAACCGGTGTGCCGCAACCGCGGTTGATCAGGATCGCGCAAGACGAAAATATCCTCGATGCGAATATTGCCGGACTCGGGGTCGATCTCCGATACCTCGGAAATGTGCGTGACACGCCGACGTCCATCGGCAAATCGCTGCACCTGAATCACCAGGTCCAACGCCGCGGTGATCTGATCACGAATCGCGCGCACGGGCATGTCGACCGCCATCAGCACCAGCGTTTCCAGGCGTTTCATCGCGTCGATCGGATCGTTCGAGTGCACGGTCGAAAGCGAACCGTCGTGCCCGGTGTTCATCGCCTGAAGCATGTCGAGCGCTTCGGCGCCGCGGACTTCGCCCACAATGATCCGGTCCGGCCGCATACGCAGACTATTGCGCACCAGATCGCGAATCGTGTATGCGCCCTTACCTTCAATGTTTGCCGGTCGGCCTTCCAGGGATACCACGTGCGGCTGCGGCAGTTTCAACTCCGCCGACTCTTCCACGGTCACGATACGCTCACTCGGCCGGGCGTAAGCGCTGATCACATTCAACAACGTGGTTTTGCCGGAGCCTGTGCCGCCGCTGATGACCATGTTTTGCCGCGACACCACACAACCCTGAAGGAATGCCGCGCACTGTTGGCTCAACGAACCTCGCTCGATCAGGTCGTCCATCGCAAACGGCACCCAACCGAACTTTCGAATCGTCAGACAGGGTCCAACCAGCGACAGCGGCGAGATGATCACATTGATACGACTACCGTCATGCAACCGCGCGTCCACCAACGGCGTTGAGGTATCGACGCGTCGGCCGACTGGTGTGAGAATCCGCTCGATGATGCTCAATAACACCTCATCGGAAAAGAACGACCGCGTGGTTGGTTGAATCACGCCGTTCTTTTCCACATAGATGTGATCCTTGCCCACGACCATGATTTCGCTGACGTTCGCCATCTCCAACAGGTCCTGCAACGGCCCGAGCCCGAACATCACGTCGTACAGGTCTTTCGACACCGTGCGCATGACCATGTATTGCGCCAGTCCCTTGGTGATGTTGGGCAGCACCTGTTGGAACAGATCTTCAAACGCCTCTTCCGCGATGGTCAGGTCTTCGTTGATGCTCGTCGGCTCGAACAGCAGCGGCATCATGTCGACCATGCCGATCGCGATTTCCTCAATGTTGCGGTCGCGCGTCGGATCGGCAAGACGAAGGTCGGCACTCTTGTACTCGGTCTGGAACTTGCCTTGACATTGCCGAACAACTTCCGCCAGCACCACGCGGTGCAGATTGGTGTGCACCGTGTGCAGGATCAGTTCGTTGTCGAGTTGTGGAATGCGCTGGTCGAGCAGTTGC
>JANQKH010000634.1 GCA_028281215.1 Phycisphaeraceae bacterium
GTGCTTGCCCCAATACGTGCTGAACCAGAGTTTGCCTTGTTTGTCTTCATGAATGCCGGAATGGATTTTCCCGTGTCCGTACTGGCCTCCTTTTTGCCCGAAGTCGCGCCACGTATCGATGACCAACTTGAGTCGGCGCGTCGCGGGGTCGTATTCGTACACATGGCTCGTCGCGTTGCGGCCAAGGTGATCGCCGATCGATGTGTAATACTTGCCGTTTGAGGCCAAACACCCATCACCCCATGTCGACCATAGCGTGCCCTTGCCCTTGTCCGGCAGCCCTTCGATGATCGTCAGATCGATCCGTGGCGGCGATTTGGCGATGGTGAATGATTTTGCGTATTCGCCAAGCGCATCGGGCGCGCGAAGCAACGACCGGCCGGTTAGCGTCCTGCCCGTCAACGATTCCGCCTGACTCGAATGCACTTGCGAAAACAGCACCACCACGCCAACCGTCAAAACCAACCCACGTGTCATTTCAAATTTCAATGGACACCGTTTCATCATGCACCTTCCTTGACGACCAGTGTCTGATTGGGTTTCACATTGTCATAAGTTGCAGTCGTGCCGGTTTGAAAGTCAACATCAACCCGCAACGCTTTTGCATCCCCCGCGCCGAAGTGCAGCACGCCATCCTGGCCGCTGGCGTAACCGAAACCAATCTGCACTTCCTTCATGCCAAGCGGCTGATCCTTCTTGCCGGCTGTTTTGCGAAACACGCGCACCCGTGCACCGATGCCCATGCGGTTGAGTTTGCCCGTGCCGATCACGCGAACCTTCAGCCAATTCGCTTTCACAGACGTGTTGCGCAGCAGGTGACAATGATCGCCTTGGAACCAGTTGATCAGAAACAGGTCCAACCGGCCGTCATCATCGTAATCCGCCGACGGACCAGCCGGGTAGTAAACCATGTCCTGAGAGGTTTGCTTTTCCGTCGGGCGCGGCGGGCGAAACCGCGGCAGACCGTCGTCGTCATTCCCTTCGTTCCGATAGATCAACGGCTCGACACCGCCGTCCTTCGTTCGCCACCCCGCGGAAAAATAAATGTCGTCTCGGCCGTCGTTATCAAAATCCTGAATCTCCACGTGCGGGCAGCGCACCGGTACCGGTGTCGAAAGACCAACCTTGTCTGTCACATCTTCGAAAACCGGTTCGCCGTCCTTCATTCCACGATTCAGGTAAACCCGGTTGCGCGCCTTGACGTGATGGATCGCAACGACCAGATCCAACTTGCCGTCATTGTTCAAATCACCAAACGCGGCGCCACAGGGCCAATCTTCACCATCGAGTGGCTTCCAGGCAAAGGTGTCATTGAGTCGCTTTGACTCGCGATACCGCCCCGTCGGCTGGCTGAGAAACAGGCGATTGCTGTGGCCGATGAAGAAGTCCGGCCGACGGTCGCCGTTGAGGTCCGCCACCGCGTGACCAAGGCCGAACAGATTGCCGGGAATCTCGGTGGTCTTGTTCACTGATGTGAACCGCAAGCCCCCTAGGTTTTTCAGCAGCGTGGTATGCGAACCGGCCCGTCCGACGAATCGATCTTCGATGATCAGCAGGTCGAGCAGGCTGTCGTTGTTGTAATCGAGCACGCCGATGTTTCGCGCCGAAAGCAGCGATGCCGGCAGCGCGCTGCTATTCCCAGTGACATCCGACCAGGTTTTTCCATCGAAGCGAAGCAGTCGGCTCTTTGCCAGTTGCGCCGTGCGTTGCGGTTCGGTTGTTCGGCGGGAGCGCGGCCGTGCGTTGTTGGCGACGTACAGTTCAGCCTTGCCGTTGTTGTTCAGATCGGCGAACACCGCGCCGCTTGTGCGTGCGAAGAATTGCACGGCTTCATCGGTCACCAACGTAAATCGGCCGTTGCCTTCGTTGCGATACAACCGCGAAGATATGGGGCCTTTCGCCGGCGCGTAGTCTTCATCGGGTCGATCACAGAAGCCGCCCACGAACAGGTCGGCATCGCCGTCACCGTCGTAATCACCCCATGCCCCGCCGTGTCCCATGATGCCGGTCAGCCCTGCGGGCAACCCCGCGTCGCGCGTGACATCCTCAAAGGCAATCCGGCGCTGCGCTGGCGCCGCCGACGACAACAGGACCATCAGACAACCTATGACGATTTCCGTGAAACGGTGAGAATGGATTCGGCATTTTTCTTGCATGAACACCATGTTACCGCCTCCCCACCAGCCGCCTGAAAACGGCTATAATCCAGCAGGAAATCCATCCAGGAATCGACCTATGCCCATCACCTTCAGTTGCGAGTGCGGAAAGAAGTTTCAGGTCAAGGACGAGTTTGCCGGCAAGCAAACCAAATGTCCCGTGTGCGGCAAGGCGCTGATGATTCCAAGCGCCGGCGGCGACGAACTGGAACTGGAGCAACAGGACTTGGTTCGCCCGTCCGAACAGAACAAACCCAAGAAGAAAGCTGATGTCACGCTTGATGCTCCGGTTTCCAACGCGGGATTGGTGTTCGGCGGTGCCGTGGTCGGCGTCGGTGTGATTGCTTTTCTTGCGCTGCTCATGGGATTCCTGCAAGGCGACGGCCATGACCCCTACATGCTCGCCAAGTCGACGCCGATTCCCGGCAAGGTCGAGAGCACCGGTCCCACCCAACCGGTCAATCCGCTGGCGAACAACACCAACGGGACGGACAACGGCAACAACAATCAACCAATTATCGAACAGAAGCTGACTGAATACCAAGGCGTCACTCGCTTGCATGTGTCGACCGATGGACGCACCATCGTCACCAACAAAGGCGACGAAATCATCGTCTGGGACGTAGCCACCGAGACGGCGTTGCGAAACCTGCCCGACGGCCATGCCTGCCATGCCATCTTCCTGAACCGATCGTTTCGTTTCCTTCTGACCGTCGGCCCGACACCGACTGGCGGCCAGGCCAAACTGTGGGATCTTCAGGACAACAAGGTGTTGCTCACCGTGCCGCTGCAAGCGCCGGTCGCCGCGTTGGGCTTCAGTCAGGACGACACCCGCGCATTTGTGAGCAACCCGATCGACGGCACGATCATGATCGACGTGGCCAATGCCAAAGCCGGGCCACCCTTGACCAACCCTTGGGCCAAGGCTCGAGTCGCCGCGTTCAACACGAGCAAAAATCAGGCGGCATTCGCCTATGCGGCTTCGCCGAACAACCCACGGCTGGAACTGGTTGACCTTGGCTCTTTGAAAGCCACCCGCACGATCAGCACCGACGTCGGTTCAGGCGCGATGGCTTACTCGAATGACGGACAATGGCTCGCCGTGGTGTCCGCCAAGACGGTGGTGCTCGACACCGCTGACGCCGGCAAGGTGATCGCCATCCCGCGCACCCAGAACGGCCGACTCAAAGGCAAGGTCGCCATCTCGGCGGATAACCGGTTCCTCGCTGGCCGAACAGACGACGCGCTGATCGTCTGGGATCTCAACACCAAACTGGATCGTGTCATTACCACTAGCTCGACCCCCGACTTCGCGTTCATGGGTGACGGCCGACTTGTTTACACCACCGGCGAAGGCACACTCAAGTTTGTGCAACTGGCGGACGAGTAAATCGGCGGGCCGATTCGCTGCGGATATGAAAAAGGCGACGATTCGTAAGAACCGCCGCCCGGAGGGAAAAGAGAGACGCCTAGGTTGATCGCGGCGCTGCCTTGCGGCGCGCCCGGTGGAACCGTTTACCCGACGACACCCTTGAACGTCGAGTTGCCTCCGGTCCACCTCCGCCTCGTGTTGCAAAGCACGGGCTCCAGCCCGTACTACGAACCCTGGATCAACGCGGCGGCTTCCTCCATCGCCTGAGGTAGTTGTTGCTTCACTTCTTCGATCTTCGCGGCTGTCAATTGCAAGTCGTCCAACACATCTTCCGAAGGTTGATCGACTTCCACGTCGCGTGTGAAGCCGTTGTTGGTCTGTTTTGAGATCACGTCGCCTACGTACACCAGCGACGTCAGCGTCCGGTTCGCCTTGGCCAGTTCCAGCGGCCGATGATGGAAGCCGGTCACATAGCCGAAGCTTGCGGGAAACTTCCACATCTTGCAAAGCGCCGAACCGAATTGCTCGTGGTTCGCGCCCACGCACTGTTCTTCCGCCTGCCGAAATGTGACGCCCGGATTTTTTTCCATGAAGTCGAACGTTTCGATCAGTTTGCCGCGGCGAGCTTGCATCTCCACCATGATGCCCATGTCGTGAATCAGCCCGGCAAGAAACGCTTCGTCCGGCAATCCAAGCCCGGCCGCCTTCGAGAGCAACTGCGTGCCGCAAGCAACGCAGATCGAATGGTTCCAAAGTTCGCGTGCATCGAACTGAGGGCAAATCTGACCACCGCGGAACAGCTTGGCCAAACTCGCCGCGATCGCGATGTTTTTCACGGCGTTCAAGCCCAGCAGCACAATCGCACGGTTGATCGAACCGATCTGCCCCGGCAAACCATAGAACGCCGAGTTCACCACTTTCAGGATGCGGGCGCCCAACGCCGGGTCGTGCGTGATGATCTTGTTCAGATCCTGCGCTGACGAGTTCGGATCTTCCACCACTTCGATGATCTTCAACGTCACTTCGGGCAACGTCGCGATGTGGCTGATCTCCTGGATCGTCTTCTGGATCAGCGCGTCGCGTTCCGGGTTTGGCGCTGCCGCTTCGGCATTGCTGGGTGTGGTTGCTTGCGTCATGGTTTCTCTCTCCGCGATAAGGGCTTTCCCCAAAGCGATATCGACGACGCCTTTGCATGACTTGATACCCCATCGAAACAACACGGAAGTGTCGAACCCGTCAATCGGGACAACCGGCATAACCGGACCCGGTCCAATCCCTGATGTGCATTCCCCAAGGCTTTGCCCCGACCGACCCGTCCGGTCAGGCGTTGTACGTGACGGCTCGAACCGCTTCGATAATCTTCCGCGTGTTCGGCAACGCTTCCTGCTCCAAGTTGATCGCATACGGAGCCGGTACATCGTCGTTGTTCACACGAATCACCTGGTTGTCCAGGTCATCGAAACACGTCTCGTACACCTGCGCTGCGATCTCCGATGCAATCGATGAGAACGGCCAGCACTGGTCCACCACCACGCAATAGTTCGTCTTGCGAACACTCGCCGCGATCGTGTCAATGTCCAGCGGTCGATAGGTGCGGCAGTCAATCACCTCGACATCGATGCCTTCCGTCTCCAGCGCCTCCGCCGCTTCCAGCGCGAAATGAACCGGCCGGCCCGCCGTTACGATCGTGCAGTCCGCGCCTTCCTTTTTTACTT
>JANQKH010000658.1 GCA_028281215.1 Phycisphaeraceae bacterium
CGCGTTTCCGGTTGCGGGCCGCCAAAGTTGAAAGGCACAAGACAATCGATGCGCCGATCGAGCGCGGCGGTGACGGCGGAAGGATCACCGCCGCCGGCAACCGAGCCGATGATGATCAGCCGGTCTTTGTCGATGTGTTTCTGTTGCATCAACAGGTCGACGCCGCGCATGTTGTCATTCGCCATCCAGCCGATGAGCGAATCGCCGATCAGGTACAGGTGCATGGTGACGTTGTAGCGGAAGTAGTAATCCTGCCGGCTGACGCGGAACGATTTCGGGTAATCCTTTTCGGTGCGAAACGGATGCTGGCCGCGTTCGCCGTGGTTGAGTTGGTCCGGCACGAGCACATAGCAACCCTGCCGCGCCCAGTTCATACCCATGTCCTGCAACTCGCTGTGCGTTTTTGGCCGGTGGTGGCTGTGGACGACGAGGATGCCGGGCATGCTGTCGCGCAGCGGTTTGGGCGAATAGAGATTCGCGGTCACGAGCAGGCCGGGTCGGCTTTCGTAGACGACGTTGCGGATGTTGAAGCCGTCGCCGTCGAGGGTCTTTGTCGTTTCATATCGCAGGGTTTTCGGTGGTTCTGGAAAGTCGGCGACCGATTGCCGTAGGTTGTCAATGCGCGGTGTGACGAACATTTCCCATTGCTGCCGCGTTTTGATGTTGTACCACGCCTTGCTCACGCGATTATTCGTCTCGAACAGCCGTCGCTTGGCGTGTTCGTGAAGCATGTAGCGATGTTGCTTCTTCGACGCGTCGTCCGTCGGCAGCACGTTGGGGTTGAGTTCTTTGAGTGCGGCGATGATCTGGTCTTTCGTTTGGGCAAAGATATTTTGAGCGGCGAGGGCAATCACAAACGAAAGGACAAGTGCGACTCCAGTCCTCTTGCCTATGAGGCAGGGGTTCGAGCAGGGGGTGACGCCGGCGCGATTGAATCCGTTTGCGTTCGTCATCTGTGCACTCCGTATTGAATCCGTCCGTCTAAGACGCTGCGGCTTTCACCCTCCTCCAGCCCTTCCATCAAAGGGAGGGAAGTAGCGCAAGTTGCGATTCTTTTTCTTGACCTCGCGTCACTTCGCCTGCTTCGCCTTGTGCACCAGCTTGCCCTTCAGGTACGTTCGCAACACCCTCGTGTCTTTGATGTCATCCACCTTGCACGTCAATACATTGCGATCGATGACGATCATGTCAGCGTGCTTGCCAACTTCGAGTGAACCCGCGACGTCGTCAAGAAAGAGAATGTGCGCGTTGTTGCGGGTATAAAAACGGATGGCTTGCTCGCGCGTCAGCGCTTCGTCGGGGTGCAGTTGGCCCTGGTAATCCCGGGCGTTTCGCGTGAGGGTGATCCACATGCCCAGCCAGGGGTTGTACGGGTTGACCGAACGTTTGGAGCCGATTTTCTGCATGTGGTCAGACCCGCCGCCGGCGATCGCCCCGTGTTTGAAAATGGTGGCGAGCGGCTGGAAATAGCGCAGGCGTTCGTTGTCAAACTGCTTCGACAGCGTGCGCGTATCGAGCCAGAGCCATGCGGGTTGGATGTCGGCGACGATGCCGTGCTCGGCCATTTTTTTCACCGCTTCCAGGCTCATGAAATTACTGTGCGTGATGCAGGGGCGGGTGTCTGCGATGCTGGGGCGTTTCTTCTTCACGTCGATGTAGGCGTCGATCAGTGCATGCACCGCGCCGTCGCCCACCGAATGGGCAGTGAACTGCAAGTTGCTTTCGACGGCGGCTTCGATGATGGGCGCGAGCTTTTTCGGATCGGTGCGGAACACGCCTTTGTAGTTCGGATCGGTGATCGAATAGATTTTGCTGAGTCCCCACGCTTTACGCATGCGCGCCGAGCCGGTGAGCATACCCCCGTCAAGGAAAATTTTGACGCCGACAATGCGCACGTTGCGCGCGGCCTCATTCCTGGCTGGATCGTTCTCGGCGAGGTCGTCTTCCGCGACTTTGCGAATGGCGAACGCAATCGCTTTCGGATTCCCGCCCGTGCCGATGTTGCGCGAGCACATCACGCGGATGGGCAGGTCGCCGTTGTCGAACATGCGTTTGTAGCGTTGTTCCGAACTGCGACTGGAGGCGCGGTCGGCGATCGCCGTCAGTCCGGCGCTCGCGTAGTCTTTGAAAAGGGTGAGCACGCGGTGGTAGCGGTCCTGCTCGGCGGGTGACTTGCCGGACTTCGGCGATTTGTATTTTGCATAGCGCGTGCAACCGCGCAGGATGCCGGTCGGTTCGCCGTCGGCGTCCTTCTCAATGTGCCCCGGTCCGCCGTCGCCTTGGAACGCCTTGTCGATCCCGCTCAATTTCAGCGCCAGTGAGTTGAGCGACGCATCGGGGCCGGTGCGGAACATGACCGGATGCTTCGGAGCCGCACCGTCCAACTCGGCGCGCGTGGGGTATCGCCGTTCTTTGAGCCGCGTGATGAATACCTGGCTGATGAAAATCCACTCGCCGTCATCCAGCACATTGGCTCGAGCCTTGACATAGGCGAGCACGTCGGCGATCGACTGCATGTTCGGGATGGTGTGGTCGAACTCAAACATCGCCGCGCCGGTCGGATGCGTGTGTGAATCCATCAATCCGGGCATGAGCGTTTTGCCTTTGAGGTCGATGACGGTGGTGCCTTTGGTTTTGCGTTTGAGCGCGCCGGCGTTGTCACCAACAAAGACGAGTTTGCCGTCCTTCACAGCAACGGCTTGACGGATGGAGAACGCCTGGTCCACGGTGATGACGTGTCCGTTGTGCAGGATGAGGTCGGCATCGGCGCGGGTGGTGGACGGCGTCGCCCAGCCGTGCATCGTCATGAACAAGGTCAGATGGATGAGGTGACGCCACATGGGTTGCTCCTTGTGTGGGTGGGCGATCCAGACCGTTGTCGCGGACTCCTGAGTTCCTGCTTGGGTGCTTGGTTCTGTCGTCCCTCTTCTTCTTTTCTGAATAGCCGCCTCCGTGACCTTCTCTCCTCCGTGCCCTCCGTGTATGCCGCTCAACCCAGCGCAAACGGAAATAACCTCGCTCGCAACATGTCAGTCAACGGTGATGCGTATTCGCTCACCTCCAGTACTTCGATGTATTGCAGCGTCGCAGCCTTCGTTTCGTCGCATGCGATGACCAGCTCAGGTCGAAAGTGATTAGCACGCGGCTTGATCTTTTCATCAAACCAGCCGCGCAACCATTGCAACCGGTCACCTTCATCCGCCGGCACTTCGGCCAGTCGGCATTCGTTGTACGGCAGCCACTCAAACACCTGCGATTTCTGGCATGCCAGCATCCGCACGATGGTGTCGACATGTTCGGTCACATCGATGATTACATCCGCGGCCAGTTTCGTCGGTTTCGTGAACAGGTCCGTCATGTAAGCAACCACCGGATCCTT
>JANQKH010000717.1 GCA_028281215.1 Phycisphaeraceae bacterium
CACGCTTGGCAGGCGAACGGTGGATGTTTCAAACGCGGCACGCGCACGTGGCCGTGCTCGGGACAGACCCGTTCTAGCACGTCGGGCGGCGGAACAACAAACAGGTCGAGAAACCGCTGCCAGAACTGACGCCAGCGCGTTGGTGTTGCTGGCCGCGTCGGCTGCTGACAAACCGGACATCGCGTCCACCACTGTTCCATGGTTCGGTGTACTTTCGTTGATACGGATGAACGCCCATCATCGTAGCAATCGCCTGCTCTGGAGCGACAAACACATGGCTGGTGATATTGGATCCATTTGGACACCGATGCGCACTGGACGCGGACCGGCCGACAAGCCACAATGGTTTGCCTATGAACGCCCGCCCGCTTGGACCCATTTTCGCAATTGTCCTGTTGATCGTCGGCTGCCTGGCCTGGCCTGCGGCGGTGCGCGGTCAGGATGCCGGCACCATTCAAAAGCTGCTCGATTCCGCCCAGCCAGGGCAGACCATTGACATCCGCAGCGGCACCTACGTGCTCAATCAGCCGTGGACGCTGACCAAGAGCGGCACGCAAGAGCAACCGATCGTGATCCGCGCGCTGACCCAGGGCGGCGTCGTCGTCGCCGGCAAGGCGGGTTTTCGTCTGCAAGGTGCATCGCACGTGGTGATTCAGGGCATGGAGTTTCGTCACGAAAACCTTCAGCCGGCGGTTCGGCTCGTCGATTGCCAGCACGTGCGCGTCACCCGCAACGTGTTTCACCTCAACAAATCTGCGGCGAAGCGGCAAAACTGGATTCACATCACCGGCGGTAAGAGCGGACACAACCGGGTTGATCACAACCTGTTCGAGAACAAAGCGGTGACCGGTGCGTACATCGCCATCGACGGTTCGGAAGCTGCGCCGTTCAAGTTGAGTGAGGGCGACCGCATCGATCACAATCACTTCCGCGCCATCGGTTTGGATGACGACAATCAGCCCGCGCTCAAAGGCGTCCGCGCGATCCGCCTCGGTTGGAGCGGCGCGATTGCAACCGAAGCCGGGTCGGTTATCGAATACAACCTGTTCGAGAAATGCCGTGGCGACGCCGAGTTGATCTCCGTCCGTTCAAGCGGGCAGGCGATCCGGTACAACACGTTCGTCAATTGTGTCGGGCACGTCACGCTGAGACACGGCATGAACAACCAGGTCGAAGGTAATTATTTCTTTGGCGAAAACCGCAAGGCCATCGGCGGCGTTGCCGTCAACGGACAAGGGCACAAGCTGTTCAACAATTATTTTGAAGGCATGAGCCTGCCCGCGCTGCTGTTCAACAACGGCAGCGACACAACCGGCCCCGGTGTCGTGCCGCGACATGCGAGCAAAGACGTCGACCTCGTGTTCAACACCTTCGTCAACTGCCTCGGCGGCACGCTGCACATCGGTGTCGATGGCGGCGGCGCTTGGAAAGCCGCGCCCACTGGATTGAACGTCGCCAACAACATCGTGATCGGTTATGGCGAAGACCTTGTGGCGATCAAAACCGCCGGCTCGGAAGTTGAGTGGCTGGCAAACATCATGTACCACGCCGGCGACAAAGAGAAGATCGGCGTCGAACTGCCGGGCGAACAGATTCGCGTGGTCTTCCCCAAACTCCGTCAGGCCGGTGGTATTTGGCGGATCAACCACAACAGTCCCGCAGTCGACGTCGCCAAGGGTGAGTTTGACTACGTCACCACGGACGTTGACGGCCAGCCCCGCCCCAAGGGGCGCGACATCGGCGCCGACGAGTTCAGCCAAACGCCGATCAAAATTAAACCGCTGACCGAAGCGGACGTGGGCGTCGAGGCGGACAAGGGGAATTAGTTGACGGTCGGCGATTGAACTGGTGGCACGGGCATCTCCGCCCGCCAATCACACGCCATTACAGGCGGGACGCCTGTCCCACCGGATACACC
>JANQKH010000737.1 GCA_028281215.1 Phycisphaeraceae bacterium
GTCAGCGCCTTTGGGCCGCTTGTCGTGCGCGTAGTCGGCAACGAGGATCAGCCGCTTGGCGTCGCGGATGTCGAGGGGTCCCACCTTGACCGGCGCCGCGCCGCCGCGCAGGAAATCGCTTTGCCAGACCGGCTTGTTGTCGGTCGAATCAAGGTAAACCCGACAGCGCACGCAACCGCCGCCACCAACAGCGTTGTCGATACCAACCCATGCGGAGAATTGTTTGGCGTGCGCGGGCAGTTCGAACGCGAGCTCGGAGTAGGCATGCATGCCGATACCCAGGTCGGCAATCATATTCTCGCAGGCGAGTTCGCCGTCGCGCACGTTGCGGTTGCGACGCCAGGGCCAGTCGGCGCCGGTGAACGAGCGCTGCGCCAACCGTTTTGCCGGCAACGATGAAAGTGGAATCGCATCATGGTTGCGGTAACTGCGGGTGACGATGTACTCAATCGGCACGCGAATCGCATCGAACGACCATGCCGGTTGAATCGCGTGATACTGACCAAAAAACTTATCGCGTTCGCTGTCGATTTTCACCATCGATTGGCGGTAAGTGAACACGCCCGCGCTTTCGGTGACGATGCGACCAACGCGGCTGTCCGGCGTCGGGCAGGGTGCAGTCAGATCGGCCGTGACCGCTTCGATTACGTCATCCGCCTTCTGCGGCAGGTGCAGCTCGGCGATTTCAAGCCAGTCGGCGCTGACAAATCCGTCTTCGGTCAGAGCCCGCAAACCACCGGGCGCCCAACGCACGGCGTTGATCCGTACCCGACGGCCGTCCTCGAACACAAGCGTGCCCGGTTCGTACGGCCCCTTGCCGTGCCCCTGCAACACAATCCGCGCCACCGCCGCGGGATAAATGGCGATCTCCGGTGAACGGTCGTGCGCGATCAACGGTTCGGTCACAGCGACGACCAGATGCGGCGGCAAGTCGGCTTTGACACTGGAATCGCGCGCGGTAATCACGCGGCCGGGCAACACATCACCGTTGTGAAACTGCACGTGCGCGCCGTATCGCCTCGGCTGAACAGTGGTGTCGCGCAACAGACGGAGGAAGTTGTCGCGATTGAACATCGGCTTGCCGACGAGACGGGGGTTGCCGCGTTCGTGATGCCACTCGCGCAGGTCGCGGCCGATGATGATGTCACCGTTTTCAAGTTGCGCCCAGTACCGGTTGGGCGTGTCGCGCCAGCGTTCGTTTCTGCGATTTTGCGCGTCGGCAACGACGACGGACGACAGGATCACCGCGATGCACACGAAGCCGACACTGTATTTGATGCGAGGGTTCATGAACGTTCCATCGTGACCGATCAGGGCGTGTGCAGGAGGATCAGTTTCGCGCCGGGGGCGCGGTTGGGGCCGACGTTGCTCAAACCAATGACCACCTTGCCGTCACTGATCAGTTGTTCGACGTCGAAAATCTGATCGTGGTGCGCGTGGACTTCGATTTCCTTCACCAATTTGCCGTCGGCGCCGTTCAACCATTGCACGACGCGGCGCAGGTCGGGGTCCTTGTTGTCTCGCTCGCGTGTGCGTTTTTTCAGCGACACGGACATCACACGGTCACGTTGGGCGATCATTACGGCGTCGGCGTCGCCTTCGTGCCGTGCGATCCACTTCAGTTTGCCGGTCTTCAGATCGAATGCTTCGATGAACTGCACGGACGAGACGATCACGTTTTCGCCGGCTTTGCCGACCAGGCGGCGCAGGCGCGGCTGCATCCGCGACCAAACCTTTTCGCCCGTGTTCACGTTCACGCAGATTACATCCGGCGAACCGGGGCATGTGACCACAATGTTGTCACCATCGACGACGATCGGATCGACTACCTGGGAATCAAACAGCGACGTGTCGGCGGTCGGCGGAACGAACGTCAGCTTGCGCACCCAGCGCGGTGAGCCGAGCAGATCGCAACAGACCAGCGAATTCCCCACACGGAAGACCAGTGCGTCACCGATCAACGTCGGTTTGCCCACGCGGAACAGCGACTCGCCGAACCGTACGCGCACGACGCGCTGCGACAACACCGACTCGCCGGTCTCCGGCGCCACGCGATGCAG
>JANQKH010000745.1 GCA_028281215.1 Phycisphaeraceae bacterium
AAATTCGTCGGGCAAAATTCCTCGACTTCAAACATCAACCCAAAATCAAACCGTTCGCGCGATGGGCAACGCGCATTTTGGAAACCGGCGAGTTTGACACGAGCCTTTCCGTCACCACGTCCACACCGGCGGCGGTCATGCAGCCACGCGGCGGCACGTATGCCGCGCTCGCTCGGGCAGCCGGCGACATGCCACGATTGGCGTCACCCAAATTCGTCGAGCGCGTGCTTGGCAAACTCTTCTCGAAGAAATCGCAACTGCTCAAACTGGAACGAGACGCCTTTGCGCACCCGATGGTCCAACACATAGCTGCATCAAGTCGTCGCGCCGCTGATGAATTGATCGCTGACTTCGACCTTGAACCGAATCAGATCTCGGTCATTCCGCCCGGCTCGGCTATACCTGTGCAATCACCTGACGAGCGAACCCGAGCCCGGCAACAGATTCGCACGGCGTTCGATATCGATCCACGTGCGACGGTGTTTTTATTTGCCGCGCACAGCCCGGATCTCAAAGGCCTCGCTCCACTGCTTCACGCGTTGAAGCAGATGGATAAATCACGCGAGGAGGTGATATTGAACGTGGTGGGCAATTTCCCGTATCACTTTCAGCATCTGGCCGCGCAACTCGGCGTGCGCGATCAGGTCAAAGCGATCGGCGTGACGGAACAGATGGCGGACCTGTTCGCCGCCAGCGACGTGACCGTCCATCCGTCGTTTCACGACGCCGGCAGTTTAATCGTCGTGGAATCCATCGCGTGCGGAAACCCGGTCATTGCATCGGCGAAAGACGGCTCAAGTGAATTGGTTCAGCCGGAGGGCCGTCCGCCGTGCGGTGTCGTTATTCCAGACCCGCATGATGTGGACGCGCTCACCTCGGCGATGCAGGCAATGTTGGATGACGATCAACGCGCAAGCTTCGTGAAAGCGACGGCCGACCTCGATGCTTCGCTTCATCTGCCGCAACACGTTGACAGACTGGAAACCTTGCTGAGCGAATCCGCCAGTTGAACTTCGATACTCCCTAGCGAATGAACCGCAAACAAGTCATCACAACCTTCGACGCAAACCGCGCGGCGATGTCGCCAGATCCGGCATCAGCGGCACCACCTCGCCACGCAATTCGAGCGGCAGCACAAGCGTAAAGGTGGCCCCTTCACCCACGTCGCTGTTTAACTCAATCGTTCCACCCAGCAGGTGCGCCAGGTCACGACTGATGGTCAAACCCAAACCCGTGCCGCCATGCTCGCGCGTTACCGACGTGTCGAGTTGCGTGAACTTTTCGAAGACCGCTTCCTGATCATCAATTGCAATACCGGGGCCGTTGTCCGACACGCTGATGCGCACGCACGGTTCCGGGGCGGCGGCCCCCATCGGCGTCCGTTTCGACACCTCGGCAAGCAGTGTGACACGATCGCCCTGCGGCGAAAACTTCACGGCATTCGACAAAAAGTTAAACAGAATCTGATGCACTTTGCCGGCATCCGACTGAATCACCGGCAGGTTTGGTTCGATGCGCATCGTCAACGCAATGTCGCGCTTCTCGGCGAGCGGGCGAATCAGGGTGAGCAATCCCTCTGCGGTGTCACGCAGAGAAACAGCGTCAACGTTCACATCGATCCGACCAGCTTCGATCTTGGCGAGGTCCAGCAGATCGTTGATCAGGTCCAACAACAGCTTGCTGGATTGGGCAATGTTGCCAGCATATCGCTGTTGCTTTTCGTCATTGGATTTGAGCGAATCCTGCAACACCTCCGCAAAGCCGATGATCGAATTAAGAGGCGTTCGCAATTCGTGCGATACGTTGGCCAGAAACTCACCTTTGATCTTGTTGGCTTCGTAGAGCGCGATATTGGATTCGGCCAGTTCGCCCAGTTTCAGGTCGAGACTCTTGTTCGACTTGCGCAGTTCTTCCTGCTGGTCCTTGAGACGCTGGACCATGGTGTTGAAGACATCCGACAACTGTTCAAACTCATCACCGGTGTTGATGTCCGAGCGGATGTTCATGTCGCCGTCGGCAATCTGCTCGGCGGTGTCACGGAGCACACGCACCGGCGAAAGAATGATGCGCGTGGAGATGAACCAGAACGTGCCAATAGCGAGCAGGCCGGCGAGCAACCCGGCCGCCACGATGTAGATTCGATTCAATGTCAGTTGCTTCTGGGCAAGGTCACCGGGCATGCGAATCGTGAGTACCATTTCTACTGGGTCCGCGACGGCAGTGGAATCGATGCCGGGCGCGAAACCGGCGGCCGACCCGCCGCCCAATCGGGACAGGTCCGAC